>JAYVQJ010000296.1:0-9384 GCA_043777235.1 Planctomycetia bacterium | reverse complement strand
CAGGACTGCAAGACTCAGATCGGCCATCTCAATGACACGCTGCGAAAGCTGGGGCCACACTGGAACGAAGCGCAACTTCGAGACTTTGACACGTCCTTGGCCGTTCAAGAGCAGATGCTGGTGCATCAGAAAGCTCTGGCTGAATTCCGATCCGAACAGCAAGAGGCAGTCCGTCACGTTCAAGAATTTCAACAAGCCGGTGACGACGCACAATCCGATTTGGAAAAAGCGGAAGCCGTGCTCTCGGCGATGCCGACGTGCGAGAACCAAGACGCCGCGCGGTTGGCCGATGACCAGCGTGCCTGCCGGACATTGCGATTCCAACTCAATCAGATCGAACAGAATCGGGCGGACCTCGCGCATTGGGATGAGCGTCTGCAAGACTTCGACGCTCAAATCGCGCGTTTACAACAAGAGTCTCAACGCGAGGTGTTCGTGCTGCCCTTGGTACTGGGTGTCGGTGTCGCGGCTTTGCTCGGTCTCGGATTGGGACGCGGTGATTGGGTCGCGGCGAGCATTGTCTTTGGATTGTTTGCAATCACGGCTCTCGCACTGGCATTGGCTGGCCGGGCCTTTTCCGTGCGAGCGGAACGGCAGCATGCGAATCGAGCACAAGCCATCATCGAGCTTGAGCAGCGACGTGAGCAACTCGATCAGGCAGCGCGGAGTCTGCGTTCCAAAGTGGCGCACTCGGAAAACGCACTGCGAGATCAGGCATCGGCCGCGGGTTTCGCGGGCATTCCGGATGGGTACGCGCTCGATGACGCTGCAGACCATGTCGAGCGACAGCTCGCCCTCTTGCAGCAACGCCGGCCGGTCGAACAAAAGCGTGACGATGCTCAAGCCGCGCTCACGAAAGCCCATGCCGCACTCGTGCGAGCCAATGCGACGGAAACCGAAACGACAAAGCTCCTGAACGCGGCGCAGGAGCAGTGGCGACAATGGCTGACGCGGGCCGAGTTGCCAGAATCCTTAACGCCCGAAAGCGGGATCACGATCCTCGGTCGTCTGGATGCAGCCCGCGAACAACTCAAAGCCATCGACCGTGAACGAGACCGCATCCGCCAGATGCAGGAGGCGATCCGCGAGTACGAGTCGCAGTTGAAAGCTGTGGCGATCGCCAGCGGTTTGCAGGCGGAACTTCCAAAGGACTCACGCGAGGCGGTGCCGTTCTTGGTGATTCGGTTGGAGACCCACGAGAAGAACGCTCAAGTCGTGGAGGAAGCGACGAGAATCCTGGCTGACGCCGTGAAGAAAACGGCGCAAGCCCAGACCAAAACTGCGAAGGCCGAGACGCTCTACCAAGCCGCACTGGAATTGG
The DNA here is from genome assembly GCA_043777235.1 of Planctomycetia bacterium. Taxonomy (GTDB): domain Bacteria; phylum Planctomycetota; class Planctomycetia; order Planctomycetales; family Planctomycetaceae; genus SXKJ01. Next base: position 8,063 of record JAYVQJ010000296.1, on the reverse strand, counting down.
AACGGACGTGTCAACAGCAGTGGAGCGACCTGCGACAGCGACTTGGTCTGCGTAATTCGCTCGCGATCGACAGCGCTCCGCAAATGTTGCAGGTCATCGAACGTGCTCGCGATCAGTTCGTCCAAGTCCACGACCTGCGGAAACGAGAGAAAACTTCGCGAGCGGTTATCGACGACTATGGCAACGAAGTCCGCTCGGTCTGCAACACGATCAGACGCGCGGAACCAGCCAACGCGGAGGTTCCGAAAGCGGTCTCGGACTTGACGAGGGAACTCGATCAAGCCGAACAGGCTCATCGTCGTGCCGAGACTTTGCGAGGAAACCTCGACCAACTTGAAGCCCGTGCCAAATTGTTGAAACGCCAAATTGGTCAACGCCAAGAAGAGATCAACTCACTTCTGAGTGCCGCAGCCACCACGGACGAAGAATCGTTTCGTCTCATTGCCGCCGATTATGAAACTCGGCAAGCGCTCGATCAGCAGATTCGGCAACTGGAACTGCGGCTGCTGCAACTCGCCGGCAGCGCGAACGCGGTCCAGGCTCTGAAGGACGAACTCGCGCACGCGACTCCCGACGAACTCAGCACCGAGCGGACGACGTTGGAAGAGACGATCGAGACGACGGAGCAGCTACAGACGGACGCTGCGGACGAACGGGGGCGGTTGAGGGAACAATTGGAACGATTGGAGAAGTCGGACGAAGTCTCGCGTCTGCGCATCGAACAGCAGGCCGACCGCGCGGAGTTCGCCACACTGGCCGAGGAATGGTCGGTTCTCAAAATCACCACGCGCCTCATCGACCGAGCACGCGAGAAGTACGAACGCGAACGCCGGCCTGGCGTGTTGAAAGAAGCCGAACGTTTTTTCGCGCGCTTCACGAACGGCAACTACACCGAGATTCTGGCTCCGGCAGGCGGCGATCAGGTCGTAGTGCTCACTCCCGATGGGGCACGCAAAGAGATCGGCCAACTCAGTCGAGGCACGGCCGAGCAACTTTACTTGTCGCTGCGATTCGGCTTCGTACAGTCTTTCGTAGACCGTTCCGAACCGCTGCCGCTGGTCTTCGATGACATTCTGGTCAACTTCGACGCCGGCCGCGCACGCGCGACGGTGGAAGCGATCCGTGAACTTTCCAAGTCTCTGCAGATTATGTTCTTCACGTGTCACTCCACGACGGTCGCCTTGATGCAGGAGGTTGACCCGCAGATCCCCGTCTTTGTTCTGCGCGATGGTCAAGTTGTTCCGGCCGTCTCTGAGAGGAGATAGCACCGGCGCGAGTCGCTCGCGTCGCAGTCTTCGCCCGTCAATAATCGGATCGTTCTGACGAACTCTCCTCTTCGACAACCAACTCTCTCTCTTTAAGGAATTTCATCATGCAACGACGAATGGCACTGCGCGGATTATGCGTGGCTCTTGGTTCTTTTAGCCTGTTGTTTGTGTCATTTGCGACAGCCGCCGATCCGTCGGACGCGGTGCCGGATTCGGCGAGTGTTGTGTTGCGATTGAAGGCTCCGGAGACCACGTTGGGGAATCTCGGTGACTTTGTTGATGCCGTACAGCTGGGAGTTGGTGCGGTGGTGAAGGGCAATCTCGCGGCGCTGGGATTGGCGATTTCTAATCCGACGCTGGCCGGAGTCGACGTTGAGAAGGATTGGTGGGTGATCGCCTTTGTCGAGTCTCGGCAGCAGCCGATGTTGGTCTTCGTGGTTCCCGCGAAGGATGCGAACGCGTTGAAGAGCGCGTTGCCTCCGGGGTTTCACTATCACGCCGCCGACACGTTGGCGATCTATTCGGACAACGAAGAGGCATTGGCCAAAGTCCGCCACCGGATGAGCGGCAAGGGAACGTCGCTCTGGTCGAAAGTCGATGCGGCCTCGAAGAAGTTGTTCGATGCGTCAGACCTGTCGGTGTTCATCAATTTGCAACAGCTCACGAAAGCGTTTGAAAGTGAGTTGAATCAGGCCGAGCCGCAGTTGGACATGTTCCTGAATCAAATCTCCGGTGCGATTCCCGACGCGCAACGCGTGCAGATCGTGCCGGTGCTCGACATGTACCGCGTGCTTGGAAAGTCGGCGGTGCAAGGGGTACGCGATTCCAACAGCCTGACGCTGACCGCTTCGTTCTCGAAGGATGCGATTCGTTTCGAGGACCGCCTGCAAGTTGCCGAAGGGACAAAGACCGCGAAGTTTCTCGCGGCTCAACCGACCAGCGAGTTGTCTTTGATGGGCCGCCTGCCCGCCGGTAAGGCGGTTTACTTTGGAGTGAAGGCGGACATGGCCGGCATGGTCGATTGGTCGATGAACATGACCAAGGGAATGATGGTGAATGCGTCGGACGAGCAGAAATCTCAGTTTGATGCCGCCGTGAAAGAGATGCGCGGCTTGAAGTGGAACGAAATGGCCGTCTACTTCAACCTCGACGCGACGAATCCTGGTGCGATCCGCGCCGGCACAGTCGGCGAGATCACGCCCACCAAGCGCTTACGCGAGATTAGCCACACCATGATGAAAGCCATGAAGGAGATTCAGTCGATCGGCTTCAAGCAAACCACGAAGCTGGAGCCGGCAGCCGAGAAGATTGGCGGCGTCGAAGTTGACCGGATCACAATGCAGCAAGAGTTCGATGAATCGCTCGACCCGCAGGGCATCCAAAAGAAACTTCGCAACGCTTTGTTTGGCGAAGACGGGATGCAACAACTCGTGATGTATCAGCCGACACGCACACTGCAAACGTTCGGCGGCGGCCTGACCGAGTTGGAGAATCTCGTCACTGCGATCAACTCGACAAGCAAGACGGATGAAGCACGAGCCACCGCGCGAAAGCGATTCATCGAACAGGCGAACGCCGTCATCCTCGCCGATGTGCCGCAGCTAATGGTCAGCGCGATTCGATTGGCGGCTCGTGAATTGCCGGTGCCGATCAACGCGGCCACGCTCGATGGCCTGCAACTGACGCCGTCCTACATCGGCGGTGCCGTCGCGTGCGAGCCAACTGCCGCGCGAATGCAAGTTGTCATCCCGGTTGAGCAGGCTCAAGGGATCGCGAAGGTCGTCATGACGCTCATGGGACGACCGCAGTGAGCAATCAATAAAATCTCGGCTCCCCGCCATTTGTGTTGATCGACCCAATCAGGACAAATGGCGGAGAGCCAAAACTTTCCAACCTTGGCCGCGCGCTGGCGCGATTCCTACGACCGGAAGTCTTTCGCCTGTTGGCTTCACCGCTGCGATGCGTCGGGTCGCACTGTGTGGCTCGTTTTCACGTCACTTTGCACGGACTCCGCCGTTCCCATTCAAGTTTGGCGGGTAGCCTTAAGCACGATGGGAAAGACTTTCGATTTTCGGCGACTGCGAGACGACGTGCTGGCGCTCGTGCTGCTGGGCGTGGTCGCGTATCTCGGGCTGTGCTTGGTGAGTTGGGACGCAGCCGATCCGCCGGCGACGCAGACGTATCCGGCGCGCGCGGTCGCTCACAATTGGGGCGGGAACCTCGGAGCGTACTTTGCCTATGGCTTGCGATCCGTGACCGGAATCGGTGTGTATTTTGTCTGGCTGTCGCTGCTAGCGATTGATATGCGGCTGTTTTCTCGGCGCGAAGTTGTCGGCTGGGGAGCGGTCGCATTTGGTTGGTCGCTGTTGCTCATCGCCGTCTGCGTCGGATTGCAATTGATGATGCCGGGACTGGGCGGCGGTCAGATTGTTGGCAGCGGCGGATATCTCGGAGCGTGGGGCGTCGCGTTCTTGATGCCGGTGTTTTCGAAGGCGGGGCTGATGATCGTGCTCGGCTCGTGCGCGGCGTCGGGATTGTTGCTGGCGGGAGACGTGTTGTTCTTGGATGCGGCGCTCGATTGTCTCTCCGCACCGATGTGGCTCGTGAATTGGATTGCGTTCGGAAAAGCGGATCGACCGGCCAAAGAGCCAACCGCGAAGAAGCGACCCGACGCGCCGCTGGCCGTGCGTGAATCGGAGCCACTCGAAACAGTGCCGTTGGAGACAGTGCTGGCCGATGCGGTCAAGCCGACCAGCGCCGAGCAAGCAGCTGACAACGCCGTCGACTTGCTCGATGCGATGAATGCCGAGATCGCCGCTGCGTTGAATGCTGAGCCGACTTCAGGCACGGAAGTACCCGCTCTCGGCGAGAGTGGGCCACCGGCTGCGATCGACGGCGAGCGATTGCCGATCAAAGTGAATCCGCCGGCGTCGTTCGGTTCGGAACGAGACAAGGTCATCGCGCAGCTCGAAGCCGGCAGCCAGCAGGCGGACGGATCGAAGTACGTCCTACCGAGTCTCGAATCGCTCGAACAGCCGGCCGAGTTCCCGTATGAGGAACTCGCGAAGAAAGCGCAGATCGCGGCGGTGACGTTGGAAAAAACGTTTCAAGAGTTCGGCCTGAACGTGAAGGTCAATGAGATCGACACCGGCCCAGTCATCACGCAGTTTGAACTGTCGCTCGAAGCGGGCTTGCGGCTCAACAAAGTCGTGGCGTTGGAGAACGACCTTGCGATTGCCCTGCGAGTCCCCGCCGTGCGTGTCGTCGCGCCAATCCCCGGCAAGAACACCGTCGGCGTCGAAGTCCCGAACGAGATGCAAGTGATGGTCCGCCTCCGCGAGCTGATCGAGGCGTGCCCCAACGACATCGAGAAAAAACGGATCCCGCTGTTCCTCGGCAAGGACGTCAGCGGCCGGCCGATGGTCATGGACCTCACTAAGATGCCGCACCTCTTGATCGCCGGGCGCACCGGCACCGGAAAGAGCGTCTGCCTCAACACGCTGATCCTGTCGATCCTGATGACTCGCAGCCCGGACCAAGTGCGGATGCTGATGATCGACCCGAAGATGGTCGAGCTGTCGCCGTACAAACGGATTCCGCACCTGATGCACCCGGTCATCACCGACATGAAGAAGGCCGAGGCAGTCCTCGCGTGGGCCGTCGATAAGATGGAAGAGCGCTACGACCTGCTGGCTCGCGTCGGCGTGCGGCATCTCGACAGTTACAACGCGATGACTCGCGAGGACGTCCTCCGCCGTTGCGGCCTGACCGCCAACTGCGCCGAAGCGGACGCGATCCCCGAACACATGCCGTACATCGTCATCATCGCCGACGAGATGGCCGACATGATGATGACCTCCGGCAAAGACGTCGAAGGGCACATCATCCGGCTCGCTCAAAAGTCGCGAGCGGTCGGCATCCATCTTGTCCTCGCCACGCAGAAGCCGACCGTCGATGTCATTACCGGCTTGATCAAGTCGAACCTGCCGGCCCGCATCGCGTTTCAAGTCGCCAGCCGCACCGACAGCCGCGTTGTGCTCGACGAGAACGGAGCCGACCGCTTGCTCGGCAACGGCGACATGCTGTTCCTCGTGCCGGGAACCAGCAACCTCGTGCGTGCTCAAGGGACATACGTCAGCGACAACGAGGTCAACCGAATCATCGATCACTTCGGCGACCAAGCTCCGCAGTACAGCCCCGAGATCGCTCAAGCCGCATCGAAGGCACTCGCCACCGGCGACGGTTCCGGCGGCGGCCCGCGCGAGAAAGACGATCTCTTCGACGCCGCCGTCGAGATCATCGTCCGCGAAGGCCGAGGGTCTGTGTCATTGCTGCAACGTCATCTCGGCATCGGCTACGGCCGAGCCGCTCGCCTGATCGACTACATGGCCGAAGACGGCATCGTCGGCGACTACAACGGCAGCCAAGCCCGCGAGGTGCTCTACAACCTCGAACAATGGGAAGCCATCAAAGAGTCGCGCATGCCGATGGATGCCGCCGTGTAAAGTGTTGAGTCTTTCTCAGCGGTCTCATACGGATCGCAGAAATTAGCCGCGTGCCCTTTGGAAGAGAGGCTCGTCGACACCCTTGGCCCCTTCGAGATTGGCCCCTGAAGCGCAAGTGAAGTTTCTCTGTTTATCGGCTTCGCTTGCGCTTCAGACTTGAATTTCACAACGTGGATAATACGGGCTAATGGCTTCCACGCCAGGTTTGGATTTCAAGACATCACGCAAGCATCCTCAGTCAGGATCATGTTTATCCGAGGTCTCGTGCCGAGTCAGACACTTGTCGACGGAGCTCTCGAAAGCCCGTCGGGCGGGTCAGAATCACGAGCTTGTCGGCATGAGATCGAGTCGTCATCGTTCGTTGCCGCGCGGCTCAACGGGCCGACGGAAGAGGGATCGCACGCTCCGCAAAACGATTTGAACTCGGATCACTATGTCGCACGGATTCTTGGGGCCAGCCGCCTCGACCTTCATGCTCGATTTCGTCGTGACGGCATTGGTCCTGATCGTGCCAGCTCTGACGATCAGCCTGTACCTTGTGAAGGTCCGGCGAAATTATGTTGCTCACCGGAATCTGCAACTGGTATTAGCCGGAGTCCTGCTGGTGGCGGTCATTGCGTTTGAAGTCGATGTCCGCATACATGGCGGCTGGCGTGAGATCGTTGGGGCACGCACCCCCGCATTGTCCGCTGATCAATTCGAAACGGTGAAGCAGACTTTGTATGTGCATCTGGTCTTCGCGATTTCGACGCCGTTGCTCTGGGGCACGACGATCGCGTTGGCTCTGAAACGAATGCCGAAGCCGCTCGCTCCGTGTGAGCACAGCCGGTTGCACAAGACGCTGGGTTGGCTGGCGGTCATCGACCTCGTGATGACGTCGGCGACCGGACTACTCTTTTACTACCGAGCGTTCATAGCCTGACGCCGTCGAGCGGGCCGTTACGGCCGCCTCAGGGTCGTGGCCAAAGTGTGCCGAAGGGGCTGATCGGCCGCTGTGCAGGCTCATTTCCCGAGCCGCTTGCTCGATGCGGATGATGTGGTCGCCGAGTTGCTCAATCCGCTGGTTGACTTGCTCGGTTGTTTGCTCAAGCCCGCCACTCACAAGCGTGACAACGCCGAAGAGCAACAGCATCTGCCCCGCAGTGGCCAGCAGCCATCCCGTGGGAGCGTAATTCGCCGGCCCGCCAAAATAGCTCCACATGACCATGCACGCTCCGGCGGTTAAGACGAACACTCCCGAATAAGCCAGGAATTGCCCAGCCAGAGACGACCAACCGCCAGGCACGCTCGGACCTGATCGCCACACTGCAGGATCCCAGTTTGGAAACCAACGCATCGAACGCTGTGGCTCGCCGACTGGTTCACGCGGCACTTGCGACGCAAATGGGCCAACCAAGTCTGTGGTTGTTTCGCTCGTGGCCGTTGATGATTTTCCGGCGAAGTGCTCCGCCGGATGTGCCGCATCGATGCGAAAATGATTGCGACTCGAAGTGACGGCGATCGGCGCAGCCAGCGGTAATGGCGGCGGCCCAATAGGCTTTGGATCACTCGATGTCTCGAAGGGATTGGAGCTTGGCGCAATCGCTGGTCCCGTTGGATGACTGGTCGCGACGAGCGGATTCCGCATCGCCGGAAGACGCTGATCCGCAACTTCGCTGATTTGACCGACCTTCGCCTCAGAGGAGACTGCGGTTGGAAATTGTGGAGCAGGAGTGTCAGTCGGTTCGCCAGCAATCGCAGGCGCTGCGGCAGGTTGTGACAGAGGAGTTGCGAGTTCGGCCGAGATTCTGGCTGTCGCGTTGCGTACTGCCGAACTCAATCCAGAATCTGTCGGTTCGCCATCGGGAATTGGGGTTGGCTCAGGTTTAGAGATCGCACTACCCGAAGGGATTGGCGGCCCAAATGGGTCAATGACCTTGCCACTGGACCAACGCTGGAGAAGCTCACGAGCGTCCTTGGTTCGCTCACCGAGCTTGTCTGTCGCGATCCGATGAGACGGCGCGTCGATGGTGCTCAACAACGTACCGCAAGCGGCGCAAAAAACACGCTGATTATCAGGCGATACTTCGGCGGCCACGTCAGCTTGACAATGTCCACACCACATTGGGCATCCTGCCGTTGTGAAATCACAGAAACTCGATTCGGAAACAGTTCAGGAATTTAGGGCGAATTTCGCTAACGATGCAAGACCGCTGCCCATGCTCCATACGGTTCACTGCCTCGTTTGAAGAGTCCGACAATCATGAGCGGATTAGACTTCGACGACCAGCGTGTGCCTCTTGACGGCGAG
>JAYVQJ010000295.1:0-2426 GCA_043777235.1 Planctomycetia bacterium | reverse complement strand
CGACATCGACGTTGCTGCGACGCACCGCCTCGTAAACTTCGGGCAGCGTCACGCGATGAGCACGCAGCTTTTCGGGCACGACGTCGATCTGATACTGCTTCACATAGCCGCCGAGCGTCGCGACCTCCGTGACTCCCTCGACCGCTTGAAGCTGATATCGAATGTACCAGTCTTGAAGCGACCGCAGTTGCTGCAAGTCGGCTCCGTCCGCTTCGAGCGTGTAGTAGAAGATCTGTCCGAGCGCCGTCGCATCCGGCCCCAGCGTGGGCATGACCCCCTGCGGCATTTTCGATTGGGCCACATTCATCCGCTCAAGCACCCGCGACCGCGCCCAGTAATAGTCCACATTGTCCTTGAAGATGATGTAGACCATCGAGAAGCCGAAGCCGGAGAACGAGCGGATCGACTTCACACCCGGAGTGCCCGACAAGCTGACCGTCAGCGGATAGGTGACTTGATCCTCGACATCCTGCGGCGACCGCCCCGGCCAATCGGCGATGACGATGACCTGCTTCTCGCCGATATCGGGAATGGCGTCGATCGTCGCGTGCGTCAAGGAGTAGTAGCCGATTCCGAGAATGACCGCCGACGCCAGCATCACCAGAGCCCGATTGTTCAAGCACCAACGGATGAGGAAGTTCGTCATGATGTGTGATGTTTCGGAACAAATGAGCCGGAACGCGCTAGCGTCCGGTTGTCGCAATTCGCAGGAAAACCGGACGCTAGCGCGTGCCGGCTGATTTCTTGGCTGGGTTAGTGTTTGTGATTAGCGGGCATCTCCTTCGTCGGTGGCGACGACGGTCCTCCATGTCCCGCGTGGCCGGTCATGCTGCCGGCTTGCCCGGTTGGGTAGAGCATGCTCGGCATCCCTTCGATCTGCCGCTGGCTGTCGAGCAAGAAGCCGCTTTGAATGACGACCTTGTCGCCGTCATTGAGACCGTCGAGTACGAGGAAAAAGTCACGACGGCGGCCCGACTCGACTGTCGCCTGAGCGCGCGGGCCAAGCTTCAGTTCGACAAGCTCGTAAGCTCCGTCTCTCGTCAGCCGGTACGCGATCCGTCGTCGTCCGGTATCGAGCACAGCCGAGACCGCGATCGCCAGTTCGCCCTTGTCGGTGGCTTTTTCGTCTGTCTTGCCGTCAGCCTTGTCATCAGGCGTGGCCTTGGTGACATCCGGCTTCGTCGCGTGCTCTTTGTGCGCCGCGTGATCGGCAGGTTCGGCGTCGTTGTCGCGCGGTGACAATCGAGCAGACGACTGCGTGCGGGTGGGAGGCAGTTCGGGCACGCGCTCCAACGGCATTTCGCAGATCGAACATTTCCCCGGTTCCGCCTGCACGACTTCGGGGTGCATCGGGCAGATGTATTTGCCTTCCAACCCGGTCGGTTCGGGCGAGCCATCGGCTCGGAGCGGCACGCGGATGGTCGCGGTCGCGTACATCTGCGGTTTCAGGCGACGGTCGGGATTCTTGAGGTTCACGCGGACGCGAATCGTGCGCGTCGCGTCGTCGAGGAACGGGTCGATGAACATGACCGAACCAGAAAACGTCTCGCCGGGAAACGCTTCCAATTGCACATCGACCGTCTGCCCGAAGCGGACCCACGCAAGGTCGAACTCATAGATGTTGAGGTACAGCCAGATCGGATCGAGGTCCGCGATGCGATAGACCTGATCGCCGGTGTTGATGTATTGGCCCACGCGCACGTTCTTTTCGATGACCGTTCCGCCGAACGGCGCGAAGATCGTCAAGTGCGTGTGCGGTTGCTTGGTCGCTTCCAGTTCGGCGACTTGTTCATCGAGGATGCCGAGCAGCCGCAGCTTCGTGCGGGACGCTTCCAACCGCGACTGCGCGAAGCCTTTCACAGACGGCGACGTGGACTTTTCTTTCTCGGCCGATTCGTGAGCGAGCAGCAATTCATTCTGTGCGACGTTCAACTCCGGGCTGTAAATCTCAACGAGATGGTCTCCCTTCTTGACCTCGATCCCGGTGAAGTCCACGAACAGCCGATCGACGCGGCCGTTGATGCGCGACGACAGATACGCCACCTGCCGCTCGCTGTAGTCGAGCTTGCCGACCGTGCGAATCTCCTTGAACAGTTCGCGACGGCGGATCGCTTCGGTTTCCAGCCCCGCTCGTTTTTCGAGGTCGTCCATTGCGTTGGACAACTGCGAAATCGGAATCAGCTTCATTCCACAGATCGGACACTGTCCCGGATTCGGCAAGCGAATCTGCGGGTGCATCGAACAAGTCCAGGTCTCGGACTTGGCCGAGGCTTGCGAATCCCCCTGCGGCCAGAACACAACGGCGGCGATCAACGCGGCGATTGCGATCCCCGCCACACCGAATCGGATCAAGACGCGATTCCCGGACATGGTCTCCTCACTTTCTGGAAGAATGCCCGCAGGAGCTGGCCCATTTCGACAATCGC
>JAYVQJ010000294.1:0-9413 GCA_043777235.1 Planctomycetia bacterium | reverse complement strand
GTTGCGGTCGGTTGATACGTCGGGCTACTTGCTCTATCGCATCCGACGATTCGGTCGCGCACTGGCTGGCATGGCCGAACGGATTCAAGGTACGGCTTTGTTTCCCGTCGGAATCAAGTATCGCCTCTTCAACGATCCATTCGGTCCAATCCCGTTGGCGGAGAAAATTGTTGCCAGCGCGAGTAACGACGAAGCCGGCTGGCTGCGCGATATGAAGCTCGAAACTCGAGTCTTCTTGGTGGCCGAAATTCTGCTGATGGTTGGCGAACTGCGTCGGCGAATGACACCTCGTCGCGCTCGCCGCATTGAGCAAGACGCGCTGCGGCACTTTGAGGAGGCAATCCACGAACTCGGCCAACGGTTGGCGTTTCTGATGACGGACCTTCCCGCCAATAACCTTCAGCAATACGTCCTCGCTATTCAACAACAAGCCGGGATCAAGACGCCGCACACCGAATTGGAGACGCCCCATGCCAGTTGAATGGCCATTCGCCGACGACTGTCTGAACCTGCGCGGTATCGAGGCGTCGAAAGACGCAGATGCCGACCACACTTCGCACCACGTCCGACAGATCAATGCACTTGATGCTGAGCGGCAGACCGCGACCGCGAAAGCGATCCTCGCGGAACTGCATGAACAACCGGGAATCGTCTTGGCTGATGAAGTCGGAATGGGCAAGACCTACGTTGCGCTGGCCGTCGCCGCGTCCGTTTTGATCGCCACGAAAGGTAAACAAGGTCCGGTGGTCGTCATGGTCCCCAGCGGCCTGCGCGGCAAGTGGCAACAAGAATGGTTCAACTTCAAAACGCAATGCGCGACGGACTCCAGATTGGACTCAGTCAAGGTCACGCACGCTCGGTCACCAGCCGATTTCTTCAAATTGCTGGATGACGAACCAAAGGACGCGGATGGCAAACGCCGTCCCCAACTCGTCTTTATGACAACGGGGTGTTTCACCCAACAGCGGACCCGCGATGCCTGGATCAAGCTGGCAATGATTCGGATGGCTCGCCGCCACACGAAGCTCAACGCGATTCAGGAAAAAAGGCTTTGCCGCTGGGCGTCCAATCTGGTCGGACTCTCGAAAGCGACTGCGGAAACCGACCCAATTGTTGCCGAGCTTCTCAAGTCGAACCTGACTGACTGGCACGGCATACTCAAGAAGTCCAGACGACTGAAGGATGCCTCGGACGATCCCGTGCCTAACAAGTTGAAGGAATATGAAGCGCAGCCAGATGCTTGTCGGCCGATTATCAAAGTGATCCGTCACGCATTGCCAAGGCGCTCGTCTGGGAAAGAAGAACGCGATCATGAACGAATGAAGCAACCTCGTAAGGAATTCAATTCGGCCTGTGAAATTGTCTTCAAGCAATGGTTGCATGACTCATCTTGGGAATCACCACTGCTGATTCTCGATGAGGCACATCACGCCAAGAATGACAAGACTGAGCTGGCTGAGCTGTTTCGCGAATCGAGTCGATCGGACACGCAACTTCTGGCCGGCAAGTTTCAGCGAATGCTGTTTCTCACCGCGACGCCATTCCAATTGGGTCATCAAGAACTGGTTCGTGTTCTGCGAAGTTTCGGAGCCATTCGCTGGGAGGGCCGATCCAAATTGGATCGAACCGACGCGAAGGACCGATTCTGTGCCACGATCGACACGCTCGAAACGGCGTTGAACGAAAATCGTCAGGCGGGGCGGACGCTGGACAAGCTCTGGGGCAAAATCGAGCGGAAGCGACTCGGTGATCTATCCGAAGAAGATTGGTGGCGACGTGTCGCGGAACAACCGCAAGACGATCTCGAACGTCAATTGAACGACGCCGTCAAGGAAGGCAAGAGGACACGCGACGCCGCTCAAGTGTTGTTGAGGCCGTGGGTCGTCCGCCATAACCGTCAAACGAAATTCCCAGGTTCGACGCCTTCGGAAGAGAAACCGCGTCGCGTCGCGCTCGCTGGTCGAGCGATCCTGAACGATGACGCCACGCCCGAACCCGAAGTCGAGGGATTGAGCGTTGATGACGCAACCGCCCTGCCATTCATGCTCGCCGCCCGCGTGCAGGGTGAACTCACACGGCGCAACGGCTCACGACTATTCTTCGCTGGTCTTGCATCGTCCTATGAAGCGTTCAATCACACGAGCGAAGACGAATCGGTCGGCGTATCCCCAAACAAAGATTCCGCATTCGAGCCTCGCATTCCAATCGAGTGGTATGAAAAACAAATTGCGAACTTGATTCCGTCCAAGGACAAGTCCCTCAATGAGCGGTTTCAACATCCGAAAATTCGCGCCACGGTCGAGCGAGCGGTGAAGCTGTGGAGTAGGGGCGAGAAGGTTCTCGTCTTCTGCCAATATCAAGAAACGTGCAAGGCGTTGTTTCGGCAGATTGATGACAAAGTTCAAACGGCCATTCTGAGGATGGCGGTTGAGAAACTCGGGTCGGACTACGACGAGAATAAGGCAGGCAAATTCCTCGATCAGGCACACAGTCGGCTGAACAACAAACGCAACCCGCTATATGGCGAAGTCCACAGCTTGCTCAGAAAGCAGTTTCAACTACCGCGGTACGCAAGATTGAACGCGGAACACCAACAAACGCTGACTCAGGTGCTAGCGGCTTACTTTCGCACTCCTGCATTCATCGTCCGAAACTTGCCGCTGGGCGACGCGAAGTTCCAAGCCGCATTTGCTGCCGAGAAAGACCAACATTTTGAATCGCAAGCCGCCATCGAGGCACTGCGATCCGGCATTTGCGAGCACAAAGACGAATCGGACCAAACCTGTCTGGAACGCATCCATCACTTTCTCGACTTCGCCGTTGAGCTGGCGGTTCGCTCGCAGTGCCAAGCGAAATCCAATGACGACGATCCCAATGACGACCGACTCAGCCCGCTGAATTTCTATCTGAGTGCCGTTTCGTATTTCACGGACGCTCGATCTCACGATGACGATTCGGGAAAAGTCGATGAAGAATCCGTTGAACCGCACGCGACGCGACAATATCGCGCCGCCAAGCTCAAGATCGTGAGGCATGTTCATGGAAACTCCAACGTGGACCGCGAACAACTCGCCTTCGCGTTCAACAGCCCATTGCTTCCAGAAATCCTCGTCAGCACGCGCGTTATGGGCGAAGGCATTGACCTGCACCGCTTCTGTCGGCACGTCATCCATCACGACGGCTGTTGGAATCCCAGCACTCTGGAACAACAAACCGGCCGCCTCGACCGCATCCGCTGCCAAGCAGACGCTTGCTTGAAGCCGATCGTGATCTACCAGCCATTCATTGCCGGCAGCGCCGACGAAAAGATGTATCGAGTCTTGCGCGACCGAGAACGCTGGTTTCAAATCGTCATGGGCCAGAAATTTGAATTCGACGAAGCCACCAGCGAAGCCTACGCGGCACGAGTTCCATTGCCCGAATCGCTGGCCAAACAGTTGACATTCGACCTCAGTCGTTGGTCCCAAACGTCGATCAATGAGCAACCCGTTTTGCCCGGTAGTGAATAGTCCACTCACTCCCAAAGTGCTCATCTCCAGCAGCGTGTTGGCCGAAGGAGTCGATCTGCATCGCTTTTGCCGCTACGTCATTCATCACGACCTGTGCTGGAACCCCAGCACGCTCGAACAACGCACCGGTCGAATTGATCGGATCGGGGCGAAGGTCGAGCAATGCGGCCTGCCTGTCCGTGTTTACCTGCCGTACCTCGGTGAGACGCAGGACGAGAAACAATACCGAGTTGTCATGGACCGCGAGCGGTGGTTCAGCGTAGTCATGGGCGAGAAATTTCGCACCGACGCCCGCAGCACGGAACTCTTGGCCGACCGAGTTCCGTTCCCGGAGACCTTGGCTCGCCAGTTGGCGTTTCAATTGCAAGCGGTCGAGAACCACGGTTCGCAGCCAACCAAAAGGCCAACCATACAGCGGACGACCAGCGAATCATCCGCGTCATGATCCACCGCGCACGAGCGGCTTTGAAACAACGGGGTGCCGATCTTGACCAGTTCCGAACCGACAAGTTCGCGGCCGTGGATTTGATTCCACGCCGGGAATTCACGGATGCCCGCCTTGGCCCCTTCATCGACAAATATCTTGCGACGCGAACGGACCTCAAACCGAGAACGCGAACCAATTTTGGCCAGTGCCGCCGGCAGTTGGTGGACTACTTCGGCGAGCACAAGCCGCTCCGCGACGTGACTCCGGGCGAGTCTGATGAATGGCGACGCTGGATGCTCACTCGTCCAAAGAAAAAGCTCAGCGAGAACACCGCCCGCCGTCACTGCGGACGAGCCAAGCAACTCTTCCGAGTCGCGCTTCGCAAGCGGCTGATTGCCGAGAACCCCTTCGGTGACATGAAGGCTCTGTCGGCAATCGAGAACAAGTCACGCGAGTTCTTTGTCAGCCGCGACATGGCCGAGAAGGTGCTCGCGGCGTGCCCCAGCCTCGAATGGCGGCTGATCTTCGCTCTGGCCCGTTTCGGTGGCCTGCGAACGCCATCGGAGACGGCATTGCTTCGCTGGGGTGACATTGATTGGGAACACGGTCGCATGACCGTCACCAGCCCGAAGACGGAGCATCACGAGGGCAAGGAATCGCGCGTCGTTCCGTTGTTCCCGGAAATTCGCCCGCTCTTGGAAGCGGCGTTCGATCAAGCCGAGCCGGGAACCGAGTTCGTGATTCATCGTCGCCGCGATGAAACGGTCAACTGGCGAACCCAACTGGAACGGATCATCCACAAGGCCGGCTTGACCCCGTGGCCGAAGCCGTTCCAAAACCTTCGGAGCACTCGCGAGACGGAGTTGGCCGAGACATTTCCCGCGCACGTCGTCTGCAAGTGGCTCGGCAACTCGGAAGCGGTCGCTCGCAAGCATTACCTGCAAGTCACCGACGACCACTTCGCACGAGCGGCCGAATCGACCAAGCCGGAAGCGGTGCAGAATCCGGTGCAGTGTTCCACGGTAACACTCAGTAAAGACCCGGACTCATTTCCGACGACCGCCAAATTCCCAAGAGAAACGGCGGGATACGATACGGTACGAGTTATCAAATACCCCCGGGAGGATTCGAACCTCCAACCTTCGGCTTCGGAGGCCGACGTTAAGCCGAGTTTTCCTCGGAAAAACAAGGGGTCTGCAAATGTGGTTGCACAAATGGTTGCAACGGATACGCCGGAAAACGGCTGCGAACGGGTGAGAACGGCTGACGAAACCGACCCCGATTTGGCTCGGCTGGTGAGCGCGTGGCCGCTGCTGTCGGCGGTCGTGAAGCGGATGATTCTTGCGGGGTTGGACGCGGCCCAAACACAAGGGGAGCACGATGCCGTTTGCTGATCCTGAAAAGCGGCGTGAGTACGACGCCGACTTCAAGCGGAAGGCGCGGGCGGCCGAGCCGTGTCCGACCCGTCTATCCTTGCCGGTCGAGTTTCGAGCCAAGTCGGCGGCGGACGTGTTGGCGATGCTCAACGAGCAACTCGACACGTTGAGGCAAGACGCTTCGCTCGGCTCGGTAGAGCGGGCCAAGGCGGTTGGGTATTTGGCCAGCATCGCGCTGCGTTCCATCGAAACGGGTGACGTGGCATTGAGGCTGGAAGCGTTGGAAGGGATTCTCAGATCAAGATCAAAGGAACGGGACGCAGCATGAGCACGAACGGATTGAAGAGGCTGTATGGCCTACTGACCTCGGAGGAAAGGACGTCGGCACTGCTGGCAGCGGTGATGCGAGGCGATGAAGCGGAGCAACGCCAGCTCTATTCGTCCGCCCCGCGGCGAGTGGTGAGTCGGTCGCATCATTCGCAGCGAGTGCGAGCGGTGTTGAGTCTGACGATGCTGTACCGATCCGAGCAATTGGGGCTGTTGCTCGAATACTGGCACGCTCTGACGCGAATGGCGTGGCTGATCGACGAAGCGGAAGCGGCGGACGATGACTCGCTGTTGGATGAATGGCGGGATTGGAAGGGCATCGCTGACGCCAGCCTGTATCGCGCCGCGTTGAACAAGGCGGCATGGCCGGCAGTTTGCGAGCAACTCGGCATCGTGCCGGAGTTTCTCGACACGCTCGGCGAGGCTGTGGCTTTGGAATTGTCGTTGGACAAAATCGACGCGAACGCTCCGACCGCCGCCGAACTCCGCGCCACAATGACAGCCTTGGGACATCCAGCTCCCGACCTAGCGACGGTGGAAAGCGTCACGGCCGATTGGCTCGGCATCTTCCGGAGGATGGCCGGTTGAAACGCGGCCGGTGGCGACTCCGACCTAAACCCAAGGTTCTCCCAAGAGACGCATCCCCCATCACCACATACTGAACAGCTTCGCGTTCCCTTTTTTAAGCCTCAATCGCGACCGCTCGACGCCGCCTGCACGCCCCCCCCATATCGAAGGTTCTTCCAAGAACGGTGTGTCCCTGCACCTTCTACTGAACAGCATCCAATCCAGTTTTTCTTTCACCGAGCGCTCACGTCGCGGCGCGTCCATCCCCTAAACGCTGGCGAGCGAACTGGTGGGACTTGTTTCGATGGGAAGTTGAGCGACACTTTCGTCATCGGGTTGGTTGCGATTGAGTAGCTACGGTCGCAACCCGAAGCGGTCGCGAGTATGTGGATGAACTCTGCCTTGTTCGTCCCGCCCGTGACCGGCCCGACCTTCTCGAAAGGCAGGCGGAAATGCCAAACAAACCCCTTGTCCCGAAAACATTGAACCGTCCTGAAAGCTGTGCCCACCTCTCAGTTCCCAACTCGGTGAGCTACATTGCTGCTCCCACAACCCACATCTATGTTCCTACAGTGGTTGTCTGTCTGTATCACGCTGGAGTTGAGCTTGGGGAATCACCGTTACCAACGGTAGACGAAATGCGAGACTTGGCTGACCACGGATGGATGTCGCCCGGTCATTTCTGCACACTGCCGGCTCCGACAGCAGTCGACTTGCGAGAATTTGCAGAGCGGTTGCGCGCACTGGCAAAGGACATCTTTCAAGGCGGACAGGACAATTTTTTTGCCAGCGCAGAAGCGGGAAGACTTAGGCATCCGCTCGTCACCGACTGGTACTTCAGGGCGTGTTGCTTTGAGGATGAGGAGCAACAAAGGTTTTTCTACAAGGCTTGGATGTTGCTCGGCGATGTTGCTTCAGAAGCCGCCGACTCGCCGTATGAGCGATTGGAGTCGCTCGCAATCGACGTTGACGAACTGGCCGCGACGATTGACCCGCAACACGCGACGGCATCGGTTGTGAAAGTGGAAGCTGACGATTCCGCATTCGTTGCCGCCAAGACGCCGCCGGAATCACAAGTGACGGAGACCGAAGAGATGGTGTTTGGTTGGGCGGACATACTCACTGCCGCGAAGCGACCAGTCAGCACCAGCGAACAACGAAGAATCAGGCGGATGAACCAACTCTTCAAGGGTCCAATCATTACTGACGGACATCCAAGAGCGGTCAAAGTGAAATTGCTGGAATGGTTGAAGTGGCTGCAAGAACGGAAGGTCGAAATTGACGGCGTAAACGACGATGAGCAGGCAAGAGAACGTGAGGCGGTCGAAACCGCGAACGTGCAAACTCCCTTTGGTCGGAATGGAATCGTCGCTCACGAGATTGGTGGATCGGTGACGCCGCGAAAGGGACGAACGAGCACAAACCAAACCTGACAAAAGTTGACAAAACCTTGCAAAAGCTGAACGTGCCGCGCTGCTGGCCATGCAATTTCGGGGAGACATCCGAAACGGAAGCATGGTCAGGAGACGCGGCATGTTGCTTTGTGGAGAAGAGGTTGACCGCCGGCTGAATTGGCCGCCGGGGAAAGCGCAGAAGCTCGCACGGCGCGGCAAGCTCCCGCATGTTGTTCTGCCGGATGGGGCAATCAGGTTTATTTGGGAACAGGTGGAGCGACTGCTGCGCTATCACGCGGGCGACACATCCGCCGAACGACGGGAGGACTCCCGCCATGCGTGACGCTTCGCTCGTGCCGTCTGTGCTGATCGACGCCGCTGAACTCGCGCGGATGTTGTCGGTCAGCAAGCCGTCGATTTGGCGGATGCGCGAAGACGGCAAGCTCCCGCCGGCTATCGCTCTGACGAGCCAGTGCATTCGCTGGCGACGCGATTCCGTGACGGCGTGGATCGAATCGGGCTGTCCCGCTGGCTCGACTGACGCGACGCGGGAGGGCCAGTGATGCGCCGTCCTGATTCTCGTGAGTGGTCCGAGGCGAAGTCGCTCGGCGATGATGGCGAGCGGCTCGTGGGCGAGCACTTCGCGCGGCTCGGCTGGGAGGTGACTCAGTCGATCGGTCGTGTGTCCTACGACCTACTGCTGATCGGACGCATTGAGGTGAAGACCGATCGACAATCCACAAAGACGGGACACGTCGCTGTCGAGGTGTCGTATCACGGCGAGGCGTCTGGCATCGTGACCACGACGGCGACATGGTGGGCCTATGTGCTGGCCGATGAAGTGGTCGTCATCCGTGCGAGCGTGCTGCGCGAAGCGGTCCTGTCAGGCAGTCATCGTGAGGTATCGGCTGGCGACGGTCGTGCGGCTCGTGTGCGGCTCGTGCCCGTCGATGACCTGCGCCGGCTTCCGGGAGTCCATCGCATCGACCTGCGACCGGAGGGCGGGTCATGGTGACGCTCACGGACGCGCTCGGTTACTCGGCGTTGGGCTGGTCG
This sequence comes from Planctomycetia bacterium, assembly GCA_043777235.1. Lineage (GTDB taxonomy): Bacteria > Planctomycetota > Planctomycetia > Planctomycetales > Planctomycetaceae > SXKJ01. Next base: position 757 of record JAYVQJ010000294.1, on the reverse strand, counting down.
CTGATTCCGTTGCAGATGGCCACGAAGCGGCCGGCTGTTCGTTGGAAGCGATTTCAGACGCGGCGGCCGGATGACGAACAACTTGACATGTGGTTCTATGGCGAACAGGGCTACGGCTTATCGGTCATCTTCGGTGACGTTTCTGCCGGACTGGCGAGCCGTGATTTCGATGACCTCGAAACGTACCAGCATTGGGCGGCCGATTATCCTGAATTGGCAGAGTCTTTGCCGACAGTCGAGACGCGCCGCGGGCGTCACGTCTATTGTCGCTTCGCTGCTGATGACGTGGCTGCGTTCCGCCGGCTGATCGGCAAGCCGAACGGTATCGGAGCGATTCACTGCGACGGCGGCGAACTGCGGATCGGCGTGGGGTGTTACTCGGTCATCCCGCCGAGTCAGCATCCGAGCGGATTCGTCTATCGTTGGCTGGTGTCGCCGCTTGATCGGCCGATTCCGTTGCTGACGATTTCCGAGTCTGGATTCTTCGCTCATGCAACAGAGAGCACAGAGAGCACAGAGAGCACAGAGAGAACAGAAGCCATAGAAGGGGGATTGGGGGAGGATGCTTTCCCGGTCTTTGTCCCCTTGAACCGTTTCACAGAAACCCCGGAATCCCCGGAACCGGAACCGCAAGCCGGTCAGTTGCCGGACAAACGACGGTCACTCGGCAGTCACGTCGATGCGATTGACCTCGCGATTCGTTCGACCTTGCCGAAGCGGCCGGGACAACGAAACAAGCTCGTGTTTGAATTGGCTC
>JAYVQJ010000293.1:0-9416 GCA_043777235.1 Planctomycetia bacterium | reverse complement strand
TTCTTCGCCGAACTCGAACGCCGCGCGGAAAGGCTCCGAACAGTCCGCGATGTCCGCCGCCTCGGCTGCGTTCGGGAGCCAATCGGGGCTGTCGCTTGATCCGACTCAAACCACCGTCCCCCCGGATCAACAAGGCCGGCGTCGATTGCCAAACTCCTATTTGATTCGCCGCGAGCAACTCGCCGCCGATCCGACGCAGCCACGAAGAATCTTCGATGAACGGGAACTGAGTGAACTCGCCGCGTCGATCCAATCACGCGGCATCAAGCAACCTCTGACCGTCCGTTGGGACACAGCCACGAGCAAATACATGGTCATCGACGGTGGCCGTCGCTTCCGCGCTGCGGAGCGGCTTGGCCTCGAAGAGCTTCCCTGCTGGATTCAAGAGGGGAACTCGAAAGACGTCTTGGTCGATCAGATCGTCCACAACTGGCAGCGTGCCGATCTCCGTCCCGAAGAAACCGCCGACGCTCTCGCTCGACTGCGCGATGAATTCGATCTCTCGCAAAAGCAAATCTCTGACCTCACCGGCAAGCTGGCCGGCGAAATCAGCAAGTTCCTGGCGATCCACGACCGTGTGGCCCCCGAAGTCCAGCAACTGGCTCGCGAGCAGTCCGAGACTGATTCGCCGCTCACGATGCGGCATCTTTACAACATCTCCAAGCTCGCCGACGCCACCGCCCAAAAAGAACTCGCTCGCGAGATCCAAACAAAGCGACTGACCGCGCTCGAAACCGAGGAGCTTGTCGCCAAGCGACTGACTCACGGTGACCGACCTCGGACACGAGTCACGCAACGGGCGTTCGTCACCTCGAAAGCAAAAGTGACCATCACTTTTCAGAAGCAATCGGTTACGACGGATGACTTCTTTGTCGTTCTTGACGAGGTTCATGCGCAACTCAATGAGACTGCGAAGGCCGGAATCTCAAGTTGGCGTTGATCCAGCGAGTTATGCGGCCTTTCTCTCGAACGACGGTACGAGACCACCGACGTAATGGCGAATCTCAATCTGGTTTCGCGTGAGGCTATCGACCTCATCCGGAGCCTTGCGGATTGGCGGCAGATGATCACGCTCCATGTGCGCTCTTTTTTTGTTGTAATAATCCACGAACTCAGCCACGACGTGATCCAAATGCCGCTTGCCAAATAAAATGAACTTGAAAAGGCATTCATATTTTATGGTCTGAATAAATCGCTCGCAGCGACCATTCAAATTCGGCGAGGCGACCGGCAAAGCGTTCGTTCTCACGCCTTTGGCCTTCAATGTCGCCGTGAAGTCCTTGGTGAACTTCGTGTCGCGATCGTGCATCACGATTGACGGCTTCTGCTCGCGATTCATCGTTTGATCGAGGAACTCTTTGGTCTGCTCCACCACCCAAGCGGAGTTGGGATGCTCGGTGGAAGACGACACGATCACTTCGCGACTGCTCAGGCAAATAAATGCCATCAGATACATCTCACGCAGCCCGCGTGCCGTCACAGTTTTCACCGAGAAGAAGTCAACGGCCCAAAGTGTCTCAGTGTGTCGTTTGATGAAATTGTCCCAGCAGTCGGAAGTTCGGTCCGGTCCCGGTTGAATCCCTTCTTCCTTCAAGATGTTGCGAACCGTCTGCCGACTGATGCCTTTGATCCCCAATTTCCGCAACTCGCCGATGATCCGCGTGTATCCAAAGCCGGTGGTCTTGGCGATTTCGATAACCAGTTCGCGAATCTCTCGCGGCTTGCGTTGTCCGCCTTTCGGATTCGGCTTCTTCTTTCCCGAATCCACTTCGCGGCACCAGCGATAAAACGTGGACGGTGCCACCAACGTAATCAATTCTTCGATCGCTTGGCCCAATGCCTTTCCCAACTTCACGAGCCGCGACCGCTCATCCGGTTTCGTATGAATCTGGCCGGGGACTCGCGCCCGCAGAATCTTGTTCTCTTCCTTCAGAAACTCGACGTACTTTGCGAGTTCGTTGTTGCTCGCCGAGGCGATCAACGCCAGCAGTGGGTGGAAGATTTTGGAAGCCATGCTATTTTCCGAACTCGTTATTGAGGTGGAGTCTGGCACATTCGTTGAACAGCGCTATGTGCCCGATTGGTCCGGCCAATCACCAGAATTCGCGGGCGGAAATCGTGCCGCCGAGAACGTCCTTGTTGCAAGCCGGACAGAGCCTCGATTCGGGGTGCCGATGTCGGGTGCGACGGTGAGCCGAACAGGGTCGAACCAGCCGCGCAGTTCACAGAAAAGTCCCCCCACTAATCCCCCCAATAATGCGTGATATCTGCGTTTGGTCGAAGCATTGTCCAAGCTAGGTAAAAGCAAAAGCCCCTGAAAATCAGGGGCTTTTTCAAGCATCAGGAACGCGTTAGGAAAGCAAGTAAGGTCTACGGAACCGAAGGGTCAGCGAAGATTACGTCCGCAAAGCACGGCTGATGCCGCTGTCATCGCAACCGACGCAATCAAGTTGCGCATTGTGTCGGACGTTGAGTTCTTGAAATCTCTGGAAGAAGTCGGTGAGGTTGGCCACTGCCGAGTCTCGAAACCCTTTTGGCTGGCCGTCCTCGGTGCCACTGAGTCGCTCGGTCAGGCACGAGACCAAGGCTGGGTACTGATCACGCAGCAAAACACATTCTTCCAACTCCTTCGCGCCGAGAGTCACGGCTTAATGACGGCCAAAATATCCTGCCCCAAGTCGGAACTCAGCGGGACCAATTCAACTTCCGAGATTTGGTCAACCCATCGCTTGAGGTACTCATGATCGAGCCAATCTTGTCTTGCGAACTTCTGAACTGAGTCCGACAAATTCTGGAAGTAAGGCCCAACGTCGGCATGGCGTTCAACGGGAACCTGTCGAGCAAGTCCGCCGTCGGCGAGTCGCGCGACGCACTTTTGAAGCACGGCTTGGACTGATGCGGATTGATCTGCCGGCAAACAGAGGCCGAAGGGGAGCGGCTTGCATTTCAGCCCATCCTGACGGGCGGCTTCTGCGAGAAATGCGTTATTGAGCATTCCAATCCAAGTCATCACGAACATTTTGTCGTCAGTGATGACAGTGACAATGCGATTGTCTGGCACACCAAGGCGGCGAGCGACCGCGATACCAACGTCGAAGGCATAAGGCAGAGAACGAGCTTGATAACTGGGAGTCGCCGTGGCATCGCCGGCCGCTCTAAGTTTGACACGCCTGCCTTCGGTCCCAACGACATCGTACGACTTGCCAGCCAATCGCACGGTGTTGCCTTCCGAGCCAAGCGATGCAGCGGTTGCGATGAGCTTTCCGGTCTCAACGTCGAGGAGTTCGATTTCGGCCGGTTGCGATTCGATGTTCGCGTAGATGCGGCTGCTTTGGATGAAAGTCCAACCCTCCGATGCGGGTTGAAAGATGTCGTTCCGACGGTCGAGGAAGCCTTGGGATGTCATGTCGGCCAAAGTTGTATCCAGCACTGAAACGATGATGGGTGGGCGAACTTCGGTGGTCAGTGTTCTTTGCAGTTGAGCATTGGTGCGGTGATTGCGATCGACTTGCTTCAGGTACGCGAGCGTCTGTTGAACCAGCACCGACCGACGGAACGGGATGTTTGGGCCTCGCGGAATCCCAAGTTTGGCCTGTTCAATCATGCCCTCGAAAATGAGTTGACGCGCGCGGTTCGACGCCACACACAGAACACGAGTCTTGCCTTGCAGGCGTCGGCAGCCACGGCCGATTCGTTGGAGAAAGCTGGCGAGGGCAAACGGAGGGTCCATGCAAATCACCAAATCGACATCGCCGATGTCGATGCCGATTTCAAGAGTCATTGTCGCCACGCAGACCGAAAAGCGGTCACTCTTGAATCGAGACTCTGCGTTCTCGCGTTCAGACTTCGAGAGACTTCCGTGGTGGCCGTGAACTGAGGCAGTAGCAAATCGTCCGTATTGAAAGTGCTGGGCCGAAGCATCGACGAGCGAGCGTTTATTCACGAACACAAGAACTTTTCGCACGTCGGGAAATACCTCAGACGCGATGACAGCAGCTTCTGCCCGCTCACGATCGTCACCAATCGCCGTGATCACGCGGGCTTCAATCTCTCGCTGTCCCGAAACGCTGACGATGTGGGCGGCTGGCCCCAAATAGGTATCGGCCGTTCGCCGCGCATCGGGCAAGGTCGCCGAGAGTGCAACGATTTGGAGTGTCCGTGTGCCGCCAGATAGGTGGTCCAAGAACAGCCGCAATCTCTGAAGCACTAGCCGCAGTTGGTCACCGCGCGGTGTACCATCGAGAAGATGGATTTCGTCAATGATGATCGCGCGGATGTTGGCCAGCTTTTGCTTCCGAAACGTGAGCATCGACTCGAACGACTCTGGAGTCGTGATGACAAATTGTTCCGGCCCATCATCACGAGCGATGGCGTGATCGGCCGTTTTGCGTCCGAGCACAATTCCCAAGTCGCTCATCGGTCGAGAGAGGCGTTCAAAGAGATCGTTGACCAATGCCCGCGTGGGAGTAATCAGCAGAATGCTCAGCCCTTCCCACCGTCCGGCGCGAAGTCGTTCGCAAATCGGCGCGACCACCGCCTCAGTCTTGCCACCCGCCGTCGGTGCAGTGACGAGCACGTTGTTCCCCGCGACGATCGGCGGAATCGCCGCGAGTTGCACAGGACGAAGACTGCCAAAACGGGCAAAAAACGCATTCCACGAATTGCCCAGTCGCTGCCGCAATTTGACGTGTTGCGCGAAGTTCTCACTCAAGTCGTCGGTGTTCAGCACGAGTTACGCCTCTTGCGAAATCAACGACTGCCGCCATCCATCTAAAGTGGACATCACAGCTTGAATGGCGGTCCGCGTTGAGCCATCGCCGTTAAATCGCCATGACTTCATTGCTGCTGCGGACAATTCGCTAGGCATCGGCATTGGAAGATCGTACGCGCGACAGTAATCGGGAAACACTCTCTGAACATAGCTCTTAAGGTGTGCCGTCGTGAACGATGGCAGGTCAACGATTTCCAGAACGCCATACTCGCTCCATGTGTTTTCTGGCGACTCGCCGTCTCGCGGAGTCATCGCGATTGCCAATCCGAGAGAGCACCTTTTCTCAGTCGTAAATGGAAACCCTCCTTGGACTCGACTGTGGTCTAGTTTGGACGTGTGATCGCAATCCCCAAACCACCGCATATCTTGGGGGCATTTTCTACAAGACCGATGTCCGTCCTCAGCACTTGAGGCCCAGATTAATCCCCCAAGAAGGTTGCCTGCTCTCGCCTGTGCTTTCCAATCGAGATTTTGCCACTTCTCCATCTCATCGAGTATGACGATCAATCCACGGTAACCGAGGAATCGTGAGAGGCGTCCTATCCCCGACAGAAGAAAACTTGCGAGATCACCTTGAGTGCCCCACTTAAATCGCGGCCAGGGATAATTCGGTTGAACTGGTTCACCTGCCAGAAGGCTCAAGAGGTTCTCCTTCTGAAGAAGGTCCGGATCAGACAGCAACCAAGCGAGTGGTCGACATTGGATCTCAGATTCCAACAACGGAAGCGCGGAATGCCCATACCGCAATCGAACAGGCTTCGGGACTAAACAGCGTCTGAGCTTATCGGCGGTTCTTTTCGCCAAGCCAAGTGCGCCGTTCCCGCCGTCATCTGGGAAAACCAATTGCTGCAACAAGCTGCGATAGATGCAGTGTGGTTTGTCCAATCGATTTTCGTTTGAGTCGATCTCGGTGGACGCAACGACGTAACCGGACTCCAACGCCGTTTGCTTCAACAATTGGAGGCAGAAGGTCTTTCCCTGCCCATAGGCACCACGAATAACCACCGACCGTCCACCTTCCGCCGCAACATCCATCAAGAGGTTATCGACCTTTCGCTGCACGACTTCGATTCCGACAGCGAAAGGGCGCGAGTCGACGTTGATCGGGCTGAGACCATTTCGGAGCGATTCAAACACTCTTCGCAGGCGTCTTTTTTCTGCTTTCTCAATTCCATCGATGACAGATAACGAGCTTGGTTCGACGACTACGGGAGCAACGAAACTCAGCGATTCGAACTCTGATGATGATGAGCGTGCCGGAACGCGAGGATCTTCAGACGCGGGCGACGGCGACGTGTGTGTGTCTGGACTGAAAGGGACATCAATATCAAAGGACGGTTCGGCCTTCGACTCTGGAATACGGGATCGCGGCGGACGTGGAGCAAGCCCCTTGACTGCGTCAAGGAGCGACAATTCTCCCGGCCGCTTCCCATTCCGAAGGGATCGCAAGAGAAGATTGACGCCCTCGCCATCTTTGTGCGTCACCGACGAACTTTCCCGGCGATTGTCCAAATCAAGTGTCTCAGGGGACTCCGAAGACGTTGAGCAACTTGCATCAATTGGAACGAAGTCGTGACGCCGCGATAGAGGCACTCGATAAAGCTGGCCGCTGTCACAGCTACGAACAATCCAATCGACACCCTCAATCCTGACGAGTTCACACTCGCCGAACCGATCGTGTTGGAACTTCGTCAGCATGGCCTGGCCTCGCCCGCAAGACTACTCACCTTCTGAGTCAACAACGGCCGCTTCCATAGCCTTCAATTCCTCCACCGCTCCACTCGCCAACGTCAGGGCACCCGATTCAGTGAGTGCGAAGACGCCGCTGTCACGAAACTGGTCAAGAAGTTGAACGGTCGTTTTCACGAGCAGTCTTCTCGAACCGGTTCCCATCGCATGACGAAGCGATGCCTTGGCAACTTCATCCAACTGAGCATCCACCGGAACACCGTCCGCTGGCGTCCACGAATATGCCTCGCAGTAAATCGCCAGAACTTTCTTGGCGATTTCTCGCAGTAGGTCGAGTTCCGTAATCCCCTGCACGACGTTGAGATTAACTCGCGTTGCCGGTCCACAACGCTGTTGAAGTGCCGGGTACTGCGTAACGAAGTTCGTGAAGAATTCCGGCATGACCGCGTACAAGAACATCGTTCCGGGAAAATCGCCGTTGTTGCAGTGGTTGATGACGCTCAACAAGTTCTCGCAAGCGTGCTTTTGAGACTTCGCGGACATCAGGCTCAGAGTTCTACGAGCTTCATCGAACAACAAGATGGTCCCAGTCGCCAATCCGCTCCGCTGGAGCAATTGGGTCACAGAGCGAAGCAACCGAAATGCGCTCGCCTTGTCTTGTTTCTCGAAGACGCCGATCTTCTTGAGTTCCGCTTGAGGCACTGCTTCGCCACGAAGATAGAGCTTTGAAATCTCCTCTCGTTCCGACTCACCTTTCAACTTTGCCGTCAAATAGACCGTTGCCGCTGTCGCCAATGCGGAGCTTTCGACGGGAGTGTTGCGGAGCGATTGCTGAATCCAGTCCAGCGCGTCCGCGCGAAGCCCATCGTCCGGCAACCCGCTCAAGACACCTTGGAACTTCCGATCAAGCGATTGCTCGAGAACGTGGTTGAGTCCACGAGTGCGATCCACTTCGGCGGCGCTGCTTGGCTGCGCTTGGAGCGCTCTTGCGACTGCGGAAAACACTCGGTCCGGACGATCAAGCGGCGATTCGTCCTGGGAAAGCTCAACATATCCGACCACATAATTGCATTCCCAACCGATTTCTTGAACGCATCGCAAGAACTGTGTTTTGCCGTTGCCGTAGTCTGCTTCAATCCACTTGCAAGCGCCGCCGCCGTCTTCGCCTTCAATGCTCGCACAATGATCTTCAAGGTACTTCACACGCAGGTCGGCGAGCAGGCGATCCGTACCGACGTTCAAAGCGGATGCACCGAGCTTGGGTGGCTGTCCGGAATTCCGAAGGCTTTCGATTGCACGTTTGGCCGCCGTTTGATTTGCACGTGAGCCGGACACTTTCGCCTCCGCCAAAAATTAACTTGCTGATCGGGCCTCATTGACCAACACGAGAGCCTGAAAATATGTGCCGCCAGCGTATCCACGTTGCAGGTCCGTAGGAATGAATACGGATTTCCTGGGATTCTTCGTGTTTTCAATGACTGCCGTTTCCAATCGAAACCGCTTCGCCGCAGTCATGTTCTGTTCGGATTGAATGAGCGTCTTGAGTTCAACGATGAACCGAGCCAACGGGTAATCGCGAAAAGAACTGCTCGTGATCGCGCGGGTACGGTCTTGGCGAAGCAAAGTCATCTCGCGATGAAGTTCAGGCAGCGGACAGCGAAGCTCACGCCCTTCGGTCGGCTTTCGACCGCGACTGAGCACGACCCGGATCGCTTCATCAAAATCATTCGCCAACTTCGCAATGTCCGTCGGAACCGCGAGCAACGACTGTGCAACTTCAGCCGCCGATGAAACGAGCTTGGCCGCATCCAATGCCATCGGTGCCGCAACCGGCTGGTCTGCGTAACCAAGTACGCCAGTTCCTTTGCCAAAATCGAGGGTCAGTCGAAACGGTCCAAGATAGTAGCTACCCGACACATTGCCGGTTGGCAGGTTGACCTTCCGCGCTTCCGCGACAAGCCCATCGACGAACGCCCGCTCGTAGGATTTCGCGGCGTCATCCAACTGCTTCTTCAGCCGTTCTTGCAGTTGTTGAACATCATCCTTGGCAACCCCAGTGGCATGTGTCGCAAGATCGTCAAGCAATTTCCGAGTATCACTAAACGGCCAGGGCTTCTTTTCGATTTTGCTTGCTGCGGCTTTGAGAAGCTCGTGAACTTTTTTCAGCGTTTCAAGCTTCCCTTTGATTCCAGCCTCGGCGGCCACAACGTCACTCGCGATTTGTTCGCCAAGACTTTTCATCGGAAGGAATTTCTCAAAAGTTTCTGTTCGCGGAGGCAACCAGCCCATTGGGAGTTTGATTTCGTGAAGCCACGATACTCAGTTCTGCCAATGAAGGCAAAATACCAGGCGGTGATTCCAGAGTTGCTGAACCAACTCGTCCAAGTGGTTCAGCGATTTGACGGCACGACCATGAAACTGCATCCGACCAACAGGATCCAAGAGACACTGCGCAAGATGGCGGCGGCTCATGCGGCGGCGACGATGGGTCTGCTCTGCACGCGTATGATGATTTGGTACGCGCGGTCGAGGTGGGCACGGCGGGCCGGCGATCCTGGAAGAGTACCGCCAGCGCATCGACCACGAGGTCGATGAACTGGAGAACGCACTGGCACGAGCGACGGCGGCACCCGCCACTCCCGAAGCGCAACAGCAGCTTGCAACGCTGCGTGATCGGATCGTGGCCGCGCTGGAAACCAAGGTAGATCTGCCATGACGGTATCAGATCCGGACGATCCGTGGACCGCTGCCTGCGCGACGGCTCAAAGAGATTCGCCCCTGACCGGGCCGGACTTAGAAAGTCTGTTGGCCGAGACGCTCATGCTGATTCAGGAATCCGAGTGCTTTTGCGCAGCACCCTTCAAAGAAGTGCTGCGTCAGATGCGCCGGCATTTGGCCCGGATTCACCGGCGCGTGCAGCGTGTGCGGGAGCGATACGTCGTCGCGATCGTCGGCT
>JAYVQJ010000292.1:0-9442 GCA_043777235.1 Planctomycetia bacterium | reverse complement strand
CCGACGTCGCCGCGACGGCGAAGAAGTTGCCTCGCGAAAAACTCCGCGTGTGGCTCACCGATGAGCAAACGGTTCCGAATCGGCTGGGCCTTTACGGCATGATGCTCGGCCTGTGCGGCCGCGACGAGGACGCCGAGTTGCTCTGGTCCATGATCAAAACGCCGAATCCGGACTATCCGCATGGCATGGACGGAATCACGTTCGGGTATCTCCTGCTGACTGGAGCCAGGGGACTCGATGCACTGGATCAATTCAAGCTGCAACCGAAGAACACCGACGACAATCAACTCGCGGCGATCATGGCGGCGCTGCGAGTGATGTGGACGGACGGAGGCGACCGAATCCCGCCCGAACGTATGCGGCAGTCGTTGCGGTTTCTCCTCGACCGGCCGTCCGTAGCGGACAAGGCCATCACCGATCTTTCCAGGTGGGAAGACTGGTCGATCCAGGAGCGGCTGATGTCGTTGTACGATGCGAAAGACTTTGACGACCGTTACGTCCGCAGTGCGATCGCCGGTTACTTTGTGACCGCGACAAAGGCCAAATCCGCCGAGGCGAAGTTGCAGGCTCGCGTAAATCTCGACAAGCTCCGTGAACGCGATCCGGAGATCGTCAGAGTTGCCGAACGACGCCTCCGATCCGAGTGACAAAACTCGCGAGGCATTGGCACGTTGAAAACGTGCCCCACGAAATTCAAAACGGGGGTCGAGATGTTTGCGTTGGACGCGGTACAGCAGGCGTTGCGGCAGTTCGGATTTGACGGCTGGCTGTTGTACGACTTTCGCGGCAGCAACGTGCTGGCTCGGCGAGTGCTTGGCATGGGAGAGATGCCGGTGACGTCGCGGCGGTGGTTTTATTACGTGCCGGCGAACGGCGAACCGATGCGCTTGGTGCATCGCATCGAGACGGGTGCTCTCGATCATCTGCCGGGATCGAAGACGGTGTATCTCAAGTGGCAGGAGCTTGAAGCCGGTGTCGCGAAATTGCTTGGAGGCATGAAGCGAGTTGCGATGGAGTACTCGCCGAGGAACGGTAATCCGTATGTCTCGCGCGTTGATGCGGGGTTGGTTGAAGTCGTCAGGTCATTGGGGACCGACGTCGCGTCTTCGGGAGATTTGATTCAGCTCTTCGAGGCGGCTTGGGATGACGACCAAATCCGTTCGCACTTTGCAGCCGAGAAAGTCACCGACAGCGCGTACGGCGTCGCGTGGAAATTCATCGCCGATCAAGTGCGATCGCGCGGTGAGACGAACGAGATCGCGGTGCGCGATGTCATCATGGATCACTTCGCCAAACACAGCGTGACGACGTATCACCCGCCGATCGTCGGCGTCGGTCGGAACTCAGGTGATCCGCATTACGAGACCGGCACCGGCGCGAATACGACGATTCGGAACGGGGACTTCGTACTGATCGACCTGTGGGGCAAGCTCGATCAGCCACGAGCGGTTTACAGCGACCTGACTCGCACCGGCTTTGTCGGCGAGACTGTTCCGTCGCTCATCGCGGAAGTGTTCAACATCGTGGCGGCGGCTCGTGACGCGGCGATTACTTGCGTGAAGTCAGCGTTTGCAGCGAAACGTCCGCTGCAAGGTTGGGAAGTCGACGACGCTTGCCGAGCGGTTATCGTGGCCGCCGGATACGGCGACAAATTCGTGCATCGCACCGGGCACAGCATCGGCCAGGAAGTCCACGGCAACGGAGCCAACATGGACAACCTTGAAACCCACGAAGAGCGGCTCGTTCTGCCGCGAACGTGCTTTTCCGTCGAGCCGGGAATCTATCTTCAAGAGTTCGGTGTGCGATCCGAGATCAACGTCTTCGTCGATCCGCAGGGCGAGGTGCATGTCACCGGCGGTGCGCTGCAAACTGAGGTGGTGGCGATCTTTGCTCGGCATTGAGCGCCAGGGCCGGTAATCCATAAATATCGCCAGCGCTACCTAGATTAACACTTTCGTACTTGCGGCAACGTCAGTATTTTCCTGGCGTCTCCGCACACCCCCATTGCTGGAGTTGGCTGGGCTGGGTGTCGTGGTCATGCCTTGTTGCAGCCAGCAAGTGATTCACATCAAAAAAAGGAAAGCAGCATGAAAAAACTTCTGTGGGCCAGCTTCGCGGCCCTCGGGTTGACGGTGCTCCCGATCAGCCCAACGTCCGCCGACAACTGTTGTCGGCCGGTGTGTCAACCTGCCTGTCCGACTCCGGCCCCGTGCATGGTCGAACGGACTGTGCTCGTGCCGCAGATGTCGACCGAGACTCGCAAAGTCTGCGTCATCGAATGCCGTCCGGAAATTCAGACGAAGAGGATCAACGTCTGCCGGCTGATCGAAACGAAGAAGGAAGTCAGCTACGAGTATTGCGAGTGGCGGCGCGAGACGCAGACTCGCACCGAGACCTATCAAGTCATGGTCCCGGAATGGACCGACGTCACAACCGAGTACTGCGTGATGGTCCCGAGCATCGAGAAGCGTCAGGGAGTTCGCAAAGTTGCGAAGTGCATTTCGACGACCGAGAAACGCACCGTCTGTGAGCAAGGTGGTCACTGGGAAGACCGTTCGGTCCAAGTCCAAACGTTCGTGCGTGGTTGCGATGCTTGTGGTCGTCCGGTTTGTTGTCCTCAGACCACGACCTGCACGCAAAAGGTTTGGGTGCCGGAAGTCGTTCAGAAAGAGATCGACGTCACCGTCAATAAAATCGTCTGCGAAGATCAGCCCTTCGAGTACGAAGTGACCGTCTGCAAACCGGAGAAGAAGACCTGCACTCAAAAAGTTTGCACTCCGAAGTGTGAGACGAAGACTCGCGAAGTTTGCTACACGGTCTGCGTTCCTGAGAAGAAGACGGGGACTCGCTGGGTGACCTGCTGCACGCCAGTCATGGAAGAGAGAGAAGTCCAATGCACCGTGATGGTGCCTTACAAAGTTGAGCGGGATGTCCAAGTCTGCGTCTGCAAGATGGTCGAGAAGAAAATCCAAGTCGCCGTCTGCTGTCCGCAACCGGTGTGTGCTCCGGCTCCGAGCTGCTGCACTGCTCCGGCGATGACTTGCTGCCGACCGGTGGCTTCGTGCTGCTCACCGGCACCGACGTGCTGCGGAGCGGCTCCAAGCTGTTGCCGCTAACCGATGACGTGTCGGCGAAGCGCCGCACGACAAGAGAACCAATCACCCAGGCTCGTGCGAACGAGCCTGGGTTTTTTGTTGCGCGGTCAGAAAACTGATAAGCTCGGACGCGGCTCGGCGAATGACTGGACAATTCATCGGACGACGATTTGAAACCATGAGCACTGATTCGTTGAACTCGCCCAATCCCCCGCCGCAGTCGGCGGCAGTCAATCACTCCTTCGTAAGTCGGCTGCAACGAGCGCTCGGCCCCGCGTTGCCGGGGTTGGTGTTGGACTTGGCGGACCTCTGCGCGCTGACCACTCACGTCGGAGCGTGGGCGAGTTTCCCAATTGGATTGGCCATCGGCATTTGGTTGAGTACGTATTACCCGTTCGGCATGCGTTGTTCAAAATTGCGAGGGTATGTGATCCCATCGGCATTTGGTTGAGTACGTATTACCCGTTCGGCATCGGCTGGCGATGCTTGATTGCCGTGGCCTCGGGGCTTTACACGCTCACGCCCGGCACCGAATACATTCCGTTGGCGACGATGCTGACTTGCCTGGGACGTTTCGTCGGAGCCGCGCCGCCGATGGCTTCGGTCGAACCGGTCGTCTCGGAGGACTCGCCGGTCGCAGATTCGCCGACGGATCATCGCACTCCGCAACGAGCCGCGCCGTCATCGGCGACGTGCCCGGAATGTGGCTCGCATTCGTTGAGATACGGCGAAGTGGCAGGGCGATTTGTCCCGTCCGGAAGCAGCGCGTGGGCGAAAGGGCATGAGATCAATGCGTTCGTCTGCCTCGAATGCGGATTCGTCGGACACTATTTGGCGAGCACGGATTTGGACCAGTTGCGCGCACCGCCGGCTTAGCCTCCATCACGCTCGCTTGGTTTCCATTCGGCGAGCCGAATTGCATACTGCTCGGCCGACGTTGCTGGTGACTTGTTCGCGCGGCGGCAAGCATCCAGCGGGAATTCCACTGCGGGAGTGAATCATGCGAGCGATCCAAAGTTTGTCCTGTGTCATCGCCGGTCTGTTGCTTTCGATGAGTGCCGCATTCGGTGCCGAGTGGGGCTTGAAGGAAGGGACTCCGGAGTTGAAGTCCGCCGGCTCGCTCGCGTTTGGGCCGGACGGAATTCTGTTCGTCGGCGATGCGAAAGGTGCGACAGTCTTTGCGATCGGCACCGGCGACACGAAGGGGAACCCGGCGAAGGTCGATCTCAATGTCTCCGGCTTGAACTCGAAGGTTGCAGAATTGCTCGGCGTGAATGCCGACAAGATCGCGATCAACGATCTCGCCGTGAATCCGTTGACAGGCAACGTCTTCTTGTCCGTGACGAAGGCCGGCAGCGCGGTGCTCGTGAAGATCAGCGCGGATGGCACGCTCAGTCAGGTCGGACTGCAAAAGGTTCCGATGCAAAAGATCGAACTGACGAATGCTCCGGAAGACAAAGAAGTCGCGACGAAGCGCGGTCCGGCCAATCTGCGCGGCCAATCCATCACCGACATCGCGTATGCCGAAGGGAAAGTCTATGTCTCCGGCGTCGCGAGCGGCTCGCCGTCGAACGTGCGCGAGATCCCGTTTCCGTTCACCGATGCGAATGCCGGCACGAGCGTCGAAATCTATCACGGCGCTCACGGCAAGTTGGAAGACAACGCCGTGGTCCGCACGTTCCTGCCCATCAACATTGACGGCGAAGCGAGCTTGCTGGCCGGCTTCACCTGCACGCCGCTCGTGAAATTCCCGGTCAATACGCTGAAGCCGGGCGAAAAGACTCGCGGCACAACAGTCGCCGAACTCGGCAACCGCAATCAGCCGCTCGACATGATCGTCTACGAAAAGGACGGCAAGACATTCTTGCTGATGTCCAACAGTGCTCGCGGAGTGATGAAGATCACCACCGAGGGAATCACGAAGAACACCGGCATCACCGAACCGGTCAAGACACCGACGGCCGGCCAAACCTACGAGACGATCAAGGAACTCGAAGGAGTCGTGCAGCTCGACAAGCTCAACAGCACGCACGCCGTGATCATCACGTCGGTCGACGGATCACAGGATCTGCGCACGATCGAGCTACCATGACAAAGTCCGTGACCGCCGCTTGACACTGGCGCGCTGTGCAGCGCTGTGCAGCGCTGTGCAGCGCTGCGTGCCAAGAGTCAAGCGGTGAGTTTTGATCGGTCGGCCTCTTGAGCTGCGATTGCGAGAAGAGCCAACATGAGGATCGTTCGTGCGAGTTGTCTCGGCTCTTTGAGAACGGCGATTGTCCTGCTGATCGCTGTGCGGACGATCCTCGCGCAAGACGACGAACCGATTCGTGCTCGTCGTGTTGAAGAAACTCGACCGCGCGAAGTGATCGCTCAGTTTGGGGCCGGGCGATTTCGGGCAGCCGGTCAAATCAGTGAGCTCCGTTTTTCGCCGGATGGACGACGGCTGGCGACGCTCAATGCCTCCGCGTGCCTAAGGGTTTGGGACATTGCCAGCGGACAATTACTGCGGCAGGTTCCGGGCGACAATGCCTTTCATGGAGTACCGCGATCTACGTTTGCCTGGTCCGCGAACGGGAAGAAACTGTTCGCAATCTCGGAGGCACTTGAGGTCAAGCGGTTCGACGGCGAGACGTTGGAGGAACGAAGATGGCCCAACGGCGCGAAGCCGATCCGAGTGCCGCGTGCGTGCTTCCTGCAACTTTCCGAGGACGATGAGCTCCTCGTGATCGGAGACCGCAACGGCGGCTTAGAGATTCGCTCGGCAGAGAACGGCGACATTCTTAAAACGCTCGACACCACAAAAGCCGTCGCGCTGCGGGCGGTCTTTGACGACGATGGGAAAACGCTGTCCGTCGTTTGTCATGACGGCAAGCGTCGGAAATGGAATTGGCGAGACGGCGAGGCGTTCGAAGACGAGTTGATTCCGCAAACGAAACACTTCCAGTTTCAGACGCTCAAAACGGATCGTCACGGCGGCGTGCTGTTGGCGGAAAACAATCAACTCATCTATGCGCCGATTGCTGGTCAGCGACGGCAGTTTCAACCTCACGGCTCGCACTCGTACATCTCGGCAGTCGCGATTTCTGGAAATCAGCGCGTGCTGGCAACGGCGGCCGGCGATGGCTCGGTGCGGTTGTGGAGTGAAAAGGATAGCTCGACGCCGCTCGAAATTCCTCGACATCACGAAGCCATCGGCGCGCTGGCGTTGTCGGAAGAGGGGAACCTGCTCGCGACCTGCGTTTCACAAAACGGAGATCGCGCTCGTGTCTGGAAAATCGTACGCGGAAAAGATGGTGCGGCCACTGCCGAAGAGCTTCTGCCCGACGACGGACATGAGGCCGCAATCATTCATCTTCGATTCTCGCAAGACGGCACGCGACTTTTGTCCGCGAGCAACGACAATACCTGCCGCGTTTGGAACGTCGAAACTCGAAAGCAAGTGACGAAGCTCGACAAAGGATACCACGCTTCGTTCGCCGCCGACGGCCAGACGATCTTGCTCAACGGGCTCAACACGGCCGAAGGCGCGCGGCTGATTGATCTCAAGAACTTGGACCATCCGCGAGAAATTCGGCGCATCGCGAGTCAGGGACCGGTCGCGCTGTCCGCGACAGGGCAACGAACCGCCGTCCTTGAGTCCCCCGCGAACGGCGCGAAATCGACCTATGTGACCGTCGCCGATGCTGCCACCGGCGAGTCCAGCCGTTCGTACGACAACGGAACGTTCTCGGCCTATGTCGTGCGATGGTCACCGAACCAAAAATTGCTGGCCGTCTCAGGCACGGACCACACGCTCCGGATTTGGAACGCGGAGACAAACGAAAAGATCGAGCTGCCGAAGGTTGATCCGCATTGGATCGAATTCACGTCCGACAGCCGGCAAGTGCTGGCCATGAAACAAGGACGCATCCATGTCTTCGATGCGACGAGTGGCGCATCCGTCCGCGAATTGGCAAAGGGTGTGCGTGTGATGAGCGCATCGGTCACGCCGGACGATCGGCGATTGATCACCGGTTGTCTCGACGGCCAAATCCGCGTTTGGGATTTGCAGTCCGGTGCCTTGGTCAATGAACTCGCCGGTCATGATGCTGGAGTCTATGCCGTCGCCGTGACGGCTGATGGACAGCTCATGGCAACCGGCAGCATGGACAGCGTCCTGTTGCTGTGGAATCTCGAGCAAGTGGGCGATCAAGCAAGTCGATCGCGGTGAACTCAAATTGAACGAGCTTTCGATGGATCAAGTGCGCCGCGTCGCGCTGTTCGAGGATTCGGAACTCGACGCTCTCGTGTCGAAGCATTGGGGCAAGCTGGGAGCGGCGACTCGCGAAGAGAAGCTGGCCGAAGTACGGCGGCTCAACAACGACTTGCGAGCGGCCAACGGGAGCGTCGAAGCGGGCAAGGCGATTTGCAAGAAACACTGTGCCGCGTGTCATCAGATCTTCGGCGAAGGAACGAAGCTCGGCCCGGATCTGACGACGGCGAATCGAAAGGACCGCGACGATCTGCTGATCAGCTTGGTCGATCCGAGCGTTGTCATCCGGAAGGAGTTTCTAACCCACATCATTCAGACGCGCGACGGCCGAGTCTTGAGCGGCTTGGTCATCGAACGCACCGACGCGGGCTTGACGATTGCCAACGCGAAGAACGAGCGAGTCACAATCGCGGTTGCGGACATCGAAGAACTGCGCGAGTCGCCGGTCTCGTTGATGCCGGACGATCTGTATCGGCAGCTCAAGCCTCAGGAACTTCGCGATCTGTTCGCGTACCTCGCGAAGGAATGAGCGTTGGACTAACGTGGAGCGACGCGGCTCGCGTCGCAACAATCATGGATGCGAGACGCCTCCACCACGGAGAAGGATCGCGGCATGAAACTCGGCCACCATGGATTACGTCGCGTGAATTTAACTTGGAATGAATTGCAGCTAGGGACATTCTGTTTCAACGGTGCCAACCGTATTGAAACTCTAATCGGTGATGGCTACCAATTGCCGCCGACCAATTACTGTTCATCATCGGTATAATGACTGCGGCCCCGACAGAAGCTGTATCGAGTGTGCTAATAAGGATCACAGAAATCATCCACGCTCTGGAGGCATCCCACATCCACGAATTGCGAAAGTACTCAAAAGACAGCTCATTCACCAATTCAGCCGAGGTACGGTTTAATGAGAATCCGCTTTTCCACAGAACTTCAGAATTTTGCGTCCGCGATAGACATCGTTGAAAAACCGACATTAGAAAGTGTTTGGGATGCTATCGGTGAATATGTTGGCAGCCGATTTCAATACCGCGAAATACTCCAGGTAACAACGTCGCAACAAGGTCCTGCACTCTCGACATTCCGATGGACAATTGAAAGTAAACCCGATAGCTATCCGATGTACGACGGTGAGAATGTGCATGGCCAGACGTCGTTCGTTTGCCTTCAGAGCAAACCGGCCTGGATCGTGGATCGCTACCGCAGACCGTTGAGCGAGAGCAGCGAGAGCAGCGAGATCGAAGAGCAATGGAGCCGTCTCTCTAATTTGCCCAAATATATTTCGGCACCGCACGGACTTCACACTAGGACGTCTGTCATTCATCCACTTCAGCATGGCACCCATACTTTCGGAGTCGTCAACTTCGAATCAACTGAGCACATTACGCTTACCGAGTCGCTGAAAGAAGACATCACGGCAATCGCTGAGGCGCTGTCAATGCTCGTTCCACATTTCAACGCTTACAACAGTCAACATAGTGGCACCAAAAAGTCTCTCAAGCGATTAGCAAAAGCTGCCGAACACCCAATCCAAGTCGATCTGCCGACAGTGTTCGTTGCATCTCCCAGCTACGACAAATGCGATCGGGCTGTGATCAAATCACTTCGAGAGGTACTCAAATCTTTTGAATCGCAGTTTCAGACAGTGTTTTGGAAAGATATTTCACAGACCGGCAGCGTCACAGAGCAAATTCGAAAAGCAATTGCCCATTGTTCGTTTGGTGTCTGTTATTTGTCAGAGCGCGTAAAGCAGGGCAGCGGATTCGAGTACCACGACAATCCCAACGTACTGTTTGAAGCAGGAATGCTACACTCGCTTTCCTTTGACCCGGCTAGCATTCTTGCGGGGTGGATTCCAGTTCGGGAAGGGACCACTTCAATACCATTCGATATTCGTCCTGAGCGAATACTCGACGTGCCCCGAAGACCAAATCAAACTCTTGACACAAGAAAGCTCAAAGATGCACTGTCAAGTATGATTACTGAAAGTTGGCTCAATCGTGAAAGCAAAGATTCGTCGTCCCTCACGACCAATCATGTACGTCATTCTCTTTGACATCGACGGAACTCTGTTGCACTCCGGCGGCGC
>JAYVQJ010000291.1:0-2439 GCA_043777235.1 Planctomycetia bacterium | reverse complement strand
CGCAGGACTTCGACACGCTCGTCGTCTGTTCCGACGAATCAGTTGTGCAGAGCAAGGCCGACACCGCAGTTCAATCGACGGCCGATCTCGGCGTGAAGGTCACGACCGATCCTGCGGAGATTCGGCACTTCCTCGGCCAACGTCGGAAACGCCCGGCTGTCGTGTTCGCCACGTATCAGTCGTCCGACCGCATCGCCGCCGCGCAGACGGGAAAGGCCAAGCCGTTCGATCTGGCCATCTGCGACGAAGCTCATCGCCTCGCCGGACACGCCGAGGGTTTGTTTGCGACCGTGCTGGATGGGAAGAAGATCAAGGCGTCCAAGCGATTGTTCATGACCGCCACACCGCGCTACTTCAAAGAGCACGTCAAGCGACGCGCGGCGGAGTTGGAATATGAACTCGTCTCGATGGACGACGCACACGTCTTCGGTCCCGAGTTCCATGTCCTCACGTTCCACGAAGCCATCAGTGCCAAGCCCGAACCGCTGCTGACCGATTATCAGGTCGTCGTGATCGGAGTCACCGACCGCGACGCCAAGGCGTGGGCCGAGGAGGCCCGTTTGGTTCGCACGGCCGAAGATCTCAAGACCGACGCGCGGACGCTCGCCGCACAGATCGGCTTGGCCAAGGCGATGCAGAAATACAATTTGCGGAAGATCATCACGTTTCATTCGACCGTGGCGAAGGCCGCCCGATTCGTCGATGCCACGCAGCGAGATTCCTTGCCCGGCGTGATCTCTCATCTGAAAAGCTCGGCCCGCCCCTCGGGGACGCTGTGGACGAAACACATCTCGGGCGAGACGCCCGCCGGGATACGCGGCACGTTGCTGAAAGAGTTCGCCCACCTGCCGGAGGACACGCGCGGCATCCTCTCCAACTGTGCCTGTCTCGGCGAAGGAGTCGATGTTCCGGTCCTCGACGGCGTGGCCTTCATCGACCCGAAGCGTTCGATGGTGGACATCATCCAAGCCGTCGGCCGAGTCATCCGCAAAGCCGAAGGCAAGCAGATCGGCACCATCGTGATTCCGGTCTTCATCGACGAGTCAGAAGACGCTGACCATGTCCTCTCGCAATCCGCCTTCGAGCCAGTCTGGCAAGTCCTCAAAGCCCTGCGAGCCCACGACCGCCGCCTCGCCGACGAACTCGACCAACTGCGTCTGTCGTTGGGCTCGCGTTCCAAATCGCGAGGCCGAATCAAGCTGCCAGCCAACATCCACTTGGATGTCCCGCAGTTGCTGCGGTCCGACTTCGAGCAAGCGTTCTACGTCCGAACGGTCGAGGCGACGACGGACAAGCCACCACTGACCATCGAACAGATTCTCGTTTGGGCAGACGCGCACAAAGCGGCGACAGGCGTTTGGCCGAATAAGAAATCTGGAGAAGTGACAAACACGGACGAAACGTGGGCCAAAATTGACAGTTCGCTTCGATCAGGTGTTCGAAGCCTTCCACGCGGTTCGTCATTAGCCAGATTGCTGTCTGAGTACCGCAGTGTTCGGAACTCAAAGGATCTTCCGTCGTTGTCCGTTGCACAAATTCTGATTTGGGCGGACACGTATAAGGCGGCAACCGGTGACTGGCCGAATCAGAAATCAGGACAAATTACAGGTACGGACGAAACTTGGGTCCGAATTGATGGAGTGTTGCGGTCAGGCATTCGTGGAGTTGCCGGAGGTTCGTCATTAGCCAAATTGTTAGCCGAGCATCGTGGCGTCAGGAATCTAAAGGATCTTCAGCCGTTATCCATCTCACTGATTTTGACTTGGGCAGACACTCATAAGGCGATCGTCGGTGAATGGCCGACCAAGAACTCTGGTCAGGTGACGGGCACCGAAGAAACGTGGACCGCAGTCGATAACGCACTGAAAATACGCGGACGCGGGTTGCCCGGTGGTTCTTCGCTGGCGAGATTACTTGCCGTTCACCGTGGCCTTCGAAACATAAAGGATCTTCCGCCACTGACGATCAAGCAGATTCTGATTTGGGTGGACGCATACAAGTCGGCAACAGGAGACTGGCCGAAAATGGCTTCGGGACCAGTCCAAGGGACCGCCGAAACGTGGAATGGAATCGACAAGTCGCTTCGAAGAGGGTCTCGCGGTCTCTTAGGAGGTGCATCGTTGTCAAAACTGCTGGCCGAGCACCGCAGCGTGCGAAATCATCTGGAGTTGCCGGACCTGACCATCAAGCGAATCTTGTTATGGGCGGACAATCACAAGACAGCGACGGGGAATTGGCCGAATCTGCGATCCGGGAAGGTGACTGGCACGGACGAAACGTGGCTGGGAATTGATGCCCTTCTGCGGAGAGGCGGACGTGGCCTTCGGAGCGATTCGTCGCTTGCCAAACTACTCGCCGAGCGCCGCGACGCGAGGAACATCAAGGATCGTCCGCCACTGACGGTCGAACAAATTTTGGCTTGGGTTGACGAGCACAAGG
>JAYVQJ010000290.1:0-2441 GCA_043777235.1 Planctomycetia bacterium | reverse complement strand
TTCCAGTCACGGAGTGACTGGTCTACTTTCTCAGCGGCCAGTTTTGAAACTGCATACTTTTCCCTGCGGGTCCACTTAGAAATGAAGGCGGGAAAACGGACGGGCAAGAGTGCCCATCCTCCTTGCGGAGTTCGATCATGCTTCGATCACTTCTTAGTTCTTGGTTGCTCGTCGTCGCGCTGTCGGTTCCGGCGGCGGCTCAAGAGAAAGCGTCCGACACGCCCAACGGCGAAGTGTTGCGGCGGCTGTTGGAGAAGGTCGATCAACTCGATCGTGACCTCAAGGCGGTGCTGAAGAACGCGCCGCGAGCGATCCCGGATAACCCGGAGGATCGCAAGCTGGTCGTGATGCTGGAGACGCCGGCGATCCAGTCGTTCAATTTCGGAATACGAAACGGGCAAGCCGCCGAGCAACGGATCTTCGTCTCCAAACTGACGCTCTTCAATTTGACAGCCGAGCCGAAGACGATCGAGTCATCGCAGATCACGCTCAACACTGACGGCAATGTGTTGAAGAACGGAGAGCTTGACTCGCAGCTTCCCAATTACAGCATCAGCATCGGCCAGCAAGGCTATCAGTTGAACCAGATCAAGCCGACGGCGGCGCTGAAGATCGCTCCGGGGCAAGCCGGTACGACGTGGATCATCTTCAGCGGCCTACCGCGCGGGCCGGGCCTGCCGAAAATGAAACTGAGTATCGCCGGCGGAGACAAGCCGATCGAGATCGACGTCAACGCCTGGACGGCCTCGAAGTTGGATCTCTCGACGAAGCGACTCGGTCCGCGCGGAAGTCTCGCCATGTTGACCATCGGCGGGGAACTGAACGTTCTCAGTTACTCGGCGTTGGTCGAAGAACTGGAACGGCTCGCCGCGCTGAAGGTCACGCGCGTTGTCGTTCGCTGGGCCGAAGGCGCTCCGCCGATTGAGCAGAATCTGAGCTACCAATTCATCGGTATGGCTCAGAGCCTCGGCCGAACCGATCAACAGAATCAGCAGTTTCAGTCGATGCCGCAGTCGTTCACCGAGTTTCGATTGGCAGAACTTCCGGCCGGAAATCAAGCGCAGAGCAATTACGGAGTGAACCAATACGGCCTTGCCATGAACCCCGTCGCGATGGCGAACGCTTCGATCGTTCACAAGACAACGGCCGATGCGGTCGTCGCCGCGCTGCGAACCGCCTACGAAGTCGTGCCGCGCAGCGAGTTACTCGAAGATATCCGCGCGTCCGATCCACTGACGCGCGCCGCAGCGCTGGCGGCCGGAGGAGGCCGGCTCGCGGCCGAGCATCTGCCGCTCATTTTGCAACTCGCGGACGACAACGATCCCGTGTTGCAGAAGGCGGCGCTGCTGGCTCTGCGACACTTCGGCGAACCGGAAGCGATCGAGAAGTTGCTCGGTTACGCTCGCAAGAACGTCGAGCCGCTCGCGTCGATGGCGGTCGAAAGCCTCGCCGGATCGCGTTACTCGGTGGCACACGACGCGTTGCTGGCATTGCTTGAACGAGAAGGGGTCGATTCGCGGAAGACGATCGTCAAAGTGCTGGCTCAGTACCCGCGACCGATTTGGTCCGAGACGATTTACAAATTCGTCCGCGATCCGCAGGGGGGCTTGGGGATCGAGGGCCTGCAAGCGCTCGTTCGAGTCGGACATCCGAAGCTGATCGAAGTGCTGAAAGATGCTCTGGAATCGCGCGACGTTGCGGTCCGCGATGTCGCGTACAACGAATTGGTCAATCAGCCCGACTCCGCCAGCGAGCAGATTGCTTTGCAGTTCACGCTCAAGCACATCGAGTCCACTGCGCCAACTCCGGCGATGTTGCAGTTCTTGGCCAAGACGAAGGATCAAGCCTCAGTGCCGCTGCTGCTGAAGCACTTGAAGAACACCTCGGCCGACCGCAGCCTGCTGATCAACACGCTCGCGCAGATCGGCGATCAATCCGTTGCCGATGCGCTGGCCGAACAATACGCCAGTCTCCGCACCAACGAACAAATGGCGGTGCTTGGTGTCCTCGGCCAACTCAAGTCACCGGCGTTCCTGAAACTCGCGGCGTCCGCCTTGGACTCGCAAGATGCCAGCGTCGTCAACACCGCCTGCCAAGGATTGCAGAACGACGGTTCACCCGCCGCCGTCAAACTGCTCGTCCAAGCGTTGGAGAAAACGAATCAGCCCAACACGATCACGTACACGTGCAGCGCGCTCGGCCAACTGGCGACGCCAGAAGCTCGAACTGCTCTGCGCAAAGCCCGCGCTTCCACCGATCAACATCGACAGGCACTGGCTCGGCAGAATTTGACGATTTTGTATCAGCGTTCGCCCGCGATCGGACAAATTCAACAAGGCGATTCCTTCCTCCAAAACAAGGATTACAAGACCGCGCTGGAATACTTCGAGCAAGCGGTCAAGACCGATCCGGAATCGCCGCTGGGATACATCGGCCGTGGC
>JAYVQJ010000289.1:0-2441 GCA_043777235.1 Planctomycetia bacterium | reverse complement strand
AGCGGGTTTCGGCGAAACCCGCCCACACAAATTAGGACACCATCGAGCCTCGCCTCGGCGTGACGGCGATTTCTCCGGGTGATTTCTGGAAACGGATTCGGGCCAAACCATGAGCACACTGACTGTCGAATTACCGGACTCGCTGAAGAAGAGCATCGAAGCTCTGGCCGCCGCCGAGGGTTATTCGGTCAGCCAGTTCATGGCGAGCGCCGCTGGCGAGAAGCTGGCGGTGGTGTTGACGATGGACTATTTGCAACGCGAAGCGAACGCCGGCCGCCGCGAAGATTTCGAGAAGTACCTCGCCGCCGTGCCGGACGTGGCTCCTGCCGAGAATGACCGCGTCGATTAGTCACGGTCGGAGGATGGGCACGCCTGCCCGCCCCTTTCATCACCCGCATGAAGGCAAGAGTGCTCTGGTCCGTCGTAGCCGCCGAGCGTGCGGAGCCGTGCGATGTCTTCCCCGGACACGCAGCCGTAATCGAACACCGGCTGAGCGAGAGCCAACGGTTGATCCCTCAGAAGGCACATGAACGGCAGCGATATTTCGCGGCAGCGAATCACGGACTTGTGACGCTACGTTGGCGGAGTCGATCAGTTTTTGGTCAACTGATGCAGCCCACCGTCGCGATTGCCGTCCGCAATCGCGAATGAATCGACTCACGGCAGCATGATGACACCAGAAGAACTCAAACAGCAGATTCGCCAGGTTGTGATTTGGAAGCGCGGCGAACAGCGTGCTCCGCACAAGCCACTGCTGTTGCTTTACGCCCTTGGTCGATTGGTGAATGCGGATCAACGAATGATTCCGTTTGTCGATGTTGATCGAGATTTGCGGTCGCTGCTTTTGGAATTCGGTCCCGAACGAAAAGCCTGCCACCCCGAATATCCATTCTGGAGACTTCAGAATGATGGAATTTGGGAGCTGACCAACATCGAACACGTCGAAGCCCGTAAAGGCCAAACCGATGGCAAGAAGTCGGAGTTGGTGAAGTACGGTGTCACTGGTGGATTCAAGCCGGAAGTCTTTGATCTTCTCGAAAGGCATCCAAGCCTTGTGTCTGAAGTTGCCATTGAAATCTTGTCGCAGCATTTTCCAACGACTGTGTTCGGCGACATTCTTGATTCCGTCGGACTCGACATTCAGTTTGAGCAAGTGCTGAGACGGAAACGCGACCCCGCGTTTCGCGAGAGAATCCTGATCGCCTACGAATACCGCTGTGCGGTTTGTGGATACGACCTGCGAATGGGTTCCCAGCATGTTGCGCTGGAGGCTGCCCACATCAAATGGCATGTCGCAGGCGGGGCCGATTTGGAAACAAACGGTTTGGCACTTTGCAGCATGCACCACAAGCTCTTCGACCTCGGAGCATTCACCGTCATCGACGATCTATCGTTGCGAGTCTCACAGAAAGCCAACGGATCAACCGGACTGAGCGAGTGGCTGATGATGTTCCACGGCCGACCTCTGAGAAAAGCGCAGTCGGAAAACTGGCTGCCATCAATCGAAAACCTCAATTGGCATCGTGAAGAAGTTTTTCACGGTCCAGTGCGGGACTTGGTGACCTAACCGGTCACTTCTCTGTCGCCTGCTCATCGCGCGACTGCTTGAGTCCGAGATGGCGTTTGACGGCATCGCCTGTTCGTGCGACGGCGGAACTCGATTTTGAGAGTCGGCCGCCGATCATCGCTCGGCCTTCCCAAAGTTTGGTGTTGGCACGCGACCAATCGAGCGACGACAGCTTGGCGAGTCGCTTCTTCCAACCGTTGGGTGATTGAGCCAGCAACGCGCGGCCGGCGCGAGCGATGGCGGCGATCCCGATGGCGTGGCAATGAACGTAGCTGGCGCGAATCTCAGCGGCGGATGTGTCGCCTCTGACGACTTCGGTCCATCCGGGAATTCGATCGGCGACTTCGGTCCAAAACTCAATCGCGAGTTTTAGGCGTTGCTTGTACGACTCCTGCTTCCGGTCCATCAGCAGCGCGCGGTTGGCTTGGTACAGCGCGCTGAGCGTGAACAACTTTCGCGAGCGATTCGAGATGGCGGTCTTTTCCATCTCGATCGCGTTCACGAAGACGGGCACGGCGGCAATCACGTCGCGAGTGAGCCGCGCGACTTCGTCATGTTCGTCGAACGCGATTCGACGCGAGGGCGCGGTGGTACGTTCGTGACGCTTCGCATCGCTGAAAAGTTGGCCGCGACGTGAGCCGTCAGGATCGACGTGCAGCAACATCGCGATTGAGTCGTCGGCCAGCGAGGGGCATTCGGCCAGTGCTCGTTGCAAGCCATAGATACGGTGGATGCCGTCGAGGATGGTCAGCCGTGCTTCGAGCGGGATAAATAGCTCGCCGATGGCGGGCAGTTTCGACCGAGAGTTCTCGGTGGCGACGAAGCGGACATCGTGCTCAATCGAAACCGTCACGGCCGCGAGGTGAAAGTCATC
>JAYVQJ010000288.1:0-2444 GCA_043777235.1 Planctomycetia bacterium | reverse complement strand
CAGAGCGCGGGAACCACTGGCACAAGGCCAGTGGCGTGATTTCCAATTTTCAATGCTTGTGACACGCACACGGCTTCGGGTTGATCAACTCCACCTTCGTCGCGGCGTCCAGGTTGACGGCATTGCCCTCGTCCGTGTCGATGTGGACTTCGAGCTTCACTTTCAGATCGGCACGCACCACGAGGTTTTCCAGCACTGCCGTGCATCCGATGGACTCGATCCGCAGGTGCATCGCATCGCCGTTCTTGACGCCATAGTGTTCGAGGTCCGCCGGCCCCATGTGGACATGCCGCATGGCTCGGATCACTCCGGCCTTGAGCTCCACAACTCCCTTCGGACCCACGAGCACGCAACCGGGCGTTTCGTGATGATCGCCGCTGATCCGCACCGGCACGTCGATCCCCAACGAGATCGCGTCCGTGAAAGCCAACTCCACTTGCGAAGGCCGCACCGGGCCGAGCACTCGCACATCGGGCAACATCCGCTTGCGAGGCCCCACGACCATGACTGTCTGCTTCGAGGCGAAGTAACCGTCTTGATAAAGCGACTTATGAACTTCGAGCTGTGCTCCTTTGCCGAACAGTACCTCGACATGCTCTTGCGACAAATGCACATGCCGCGCGGAAATATTGACCACCAGCGGATTCGGCTTCTGAACAGCCGCCGCGCCGGGCAAATGTTTCAGCAAGACTTCGCGAACGATCTGTTCGACGTCCGCTCGGTTGTAGTGTGATGCCGTCACGGCCATGTCTTGATCCAATCGAGTCTCTATCCCGAAGGGATTGCGTCTCACAGCCCAGGGTTGCCCGCGAATGCGGGCTACCCTGGGTATCGAATCCAACGTGGCCTCTACCCTGAAAGGGTTGCGCCATCTCGATCAGCCCCCGGATGACGGAACCCCGTTGGGGTACTGCAAACTGTTGAACTCGATTCCCAGGGTAGCTCGCTACGCGAGCAACCCTGGGCTATGTGACGAAACTCCTTCGGAGTAAACCGCAGTCGTCCGGCTGTGCCGCACAACTGGGAATTTTTTATTCCACCACCGTCAGTTTGATTCCTGCCTTCTCGACAATCTCTAGCCACTCATCCGACACGCCGCCATCGACGACCATTCGATGCACCGAGGTCAGCGGCGCGAGGTGCGCCAATGCTCGATGTCCGAACTTGCTGCTATCGGTGACGACGATGACTTCCTCGGCGGAGGCGATCATTTGCCGTTCGGTTTCGACGAGCAGCGAATTGCTGTTGAACAGGCCGGCTTCGGTGATGCCTCCGACGCTCATCACCAACCGCCGAGCGTGAACGTTCTTCAGCATCGCCACCGCCAGATCGCCGAGAGCGACTCCCGTCTTGGGATAGACGTAGCCGCCGATGACGATCAATTCGATGTTCGGTTGATTGACGAACAATCCGACAATCGGCATCGAGTTCGTAACAACTTGCAGCGGCTTGCCCACGAGTGCCCGCGCCACTTCCAGCGTCGTGGTTCCCCCATCCATCAGGACCACTTCCCCCGGCTCAATCAGTCCCGCGACAACCTGAGCAATCCGTTGTTTTTGCCCCAGCGCTCGATCTTCCCGCACCTCGAACGCCGTGATCGACTCGCCAATGTAGGCCGCTCCGCCCCGAGTTCTCCTGACTTGTTTTGACGTTTCGTCAAGATATTCCAAATCCCGCCGCACCGTCGATTCACTGGTCTGAAGCTCCTCCACGAGCTGCTGAATCGAGACAAACCCCATTTCCTCGATCTTTTTCAGCAATCTCGCCCGCCGCTCATCAACCAACATGTTTTCGTACTCGTCCTGAGGCTTTTCGTTGTGCAGACAGGATTGCATCAAGATCGACCAAAATCAATCAAGTTATGTCATTTTAATTCGTGGCGTAGCAAAGGCGATCGATTAGTTCAGTCACCCGACCTCATCTTGGAATGCCTCAAACGCTTCTGCCTCGATCTCCCCTGAGCCGGTCAGCAGATTTCCATCTTCGTCAGCCAATTGGTAGTCGATCTGTCGGTCACCGATTGCGGCGCATCCGTCGAGGCCCAAGAGCAGCGCATAAAACGCATCCGTTAACACGCTGTCGATAACGTCTCTTATGACAATGGACTGCTCGCGGTTTAGGTCCATCCTTGCAATCTTTGCCGCCACTCTCGTTTCCGATTCTTTGGTGAAGTACTCGGCGAGTAGCGACTCTTTCTCCGCTTTCCACAGACCAACAAATTCGTGAGGGGTCATATTTTTCTACCGAAAGGAAACGATGTGCTTCGCGGTTAGACAATCTGCAATCGTCCATTCTGAATTATCAACCGCCCGTCCGCGAACAGGCGGATCGCTCCGGGGTAGGCTTGGCATTCGGCCTCGAAGACGCGGGCGGCGAGGGTGTCGTTTGAGTTTGGAGGATGGGCACTCTTGCCCGTCTCTGTTTTGGTTTTCGGGATTGACGAC
>JAYVQJ010000287.1:0-2447 GCA_043777235.1 Planctomycetia bacterium | reverse complement strand
CGAACCGGACGCTAGCGCGTTCCGGCTGATTGTGTCTGTCACACAAGAATCAACACGAATGGCGGAGAGCCTGAAACTCGCTATCGGGAACTCCGGTGAATCAACTCAGCCGAGTCGGTTCGTGTGCTGCGCTTAGGATTCAGACTTCACCAGCATCGGTTGTTCGCGAAGGACACGAAAGGCTCGCTCGGCGAACGCAAAGCCGCCGAACAATACTGCCGAGTAGAACACGTTGGCCGCCAGCATGTTTCGAAAGAACGGAATCGCCGCGACATAGCAGGTGATCAAGCCGTCCAGTGTCTTTGGATAAAGACTCCCGCTGATCCAAACACCGAAATTGGAAATGACATAGAACAAGACTGATCCCCCAAGCGTGGCGGCAACGATGCGGGCTGGCCGCGGATTCGAGCGAATGATCCGCCCCAGCCACACCGTTAGGATGAAGCCCGCATACACAAATGGCATCGGCCGCCAAATGGCGTGACCGTACAAAGTCATGCCGAGCACCAGATCGCTCAGGTACATGGCCGCGAGCGGGACGACAAAGGCCACGTCTTTCCGGGCGAAATAAACGCCTCCAAAAAGTGCCATCGCCCCAATCGGCGTGAAGTTCGGCGGATGGGGTAGAAGACGCGCTGCCGCAGCAGCGAGCACGATCGTGACCAGGGAACAGAATCGAGCGTTCAACATCGCTGTCTCCTTTCGTGGAGTTTCAAGTTGGGTGATGATTGTTGTGGATACGTCTCAAAGTCAGACTGGGGGATAGACGGTCTCTTTGGCCGACTCCATCGGTGCGTTCTCTGCGTCTGAGTCGCCCGGCAGGAGGTCGGCGTAGTGGCGATTGTCGCGGCAGACGACGGTCCCGACACGCACATCGACCGGTCGCCGAAAAATCGGGCCGTCATAGACGAACGAGTGGTACTCACCATTCTCACCGCAGGGACAGACATCCGCCGGGAGATCTGCGAGAAGCTCTCGGTTGATGGCACGCCCGGCAAATGAACGGTCGAGCTTCTGGCCTTCGACGCAGCACAAATACGCTCGGAAGCCGAGATCAATGAAGGTCTGCATCAACTCGCGGACGTCTCGACGCCAGATCGGAAACAACCCCTGCATGCCGATCCGAGCCAAGTTGCGTTCGCGATACTCCCTCAAGTCTTGGAGGTAGATGTCGCCGTGAGCGACTGTCCGCACACCTTGATCGTGAAACTTCGCAACGGCACTTCCGATGATCTCTTCGTATTGCTGGTTGGTGCATGGCAGCCCGGAACTCAACGGCAGGTACACCTTCTCCAGCGGCAGGCCCAGCGCTTCCGCCTGCATGTCGAGGAGTTCCTCACGCACGCCATGATGGCTGATCCGTTTATAGACATCAGCAACCGTGGTCAGCAGAGCAACGACTTCGTAGCGCTCGCTCTGAAGGACTTCATGAAGCGCAAGAGCGCTGTCCTTGCCGCCGCTCCACGAGAACACGATTTTTTCTTTGATGCTCATTTCGTCGCCCCTTGATTCGCCGGATCATCGGGCCACGGACCATCACCGGTCAGAGGCGTTTTGTCTTTCGGGCATAGCCCCGCTCCAGGAACACGATTGATCTCCTCGACCGCTGGCGCGGGAGACCACTTGCGACAGGTTGGGCAGTACAGCGCGGGCCTCAATGTGGGCTTGCCCGTCTTTGGATGAACGGCCGGAAACGACGTCGCCACATCGTGGACCAATGGCTGCATCGTTGCGGTATCGACATAGACCATCCGCTTGGCGGCCGCATTGGATGACGAAGCCGTACCGCCACATCCCGTGATGGCCAAGGCGAACATCAGCAACCAAACGTGGCGGTGTTGAAACAAGGATGAGCACACCATAACGCAGACTCCTTTGGTGAAAGAGTTCCAGACTGGACGGACGAAATGTCTCGGCACGCGAGGAACGTCAGCGCCGGTCATACAGTTCGTCTTGCAGAGTCGGATTGCCGAGGTTGCCGTCGCTGAGGAATCCCAATTTGTTCTTCTGCATCAGGGCTGCCTGCGCGGCGGACAGGAAATTGGTCCCCGGCACATCGACGCGAAAGTTCAAACGTCGCGTTTCCACGTGACCATCCAAAAACGCAACGTTGGCCGCGTCATCGTGCCGAAAGTGGACGTCAGGAAAGTTGTAGCTCGGCGGAGAGACAATCCAGGTCTCTTCAAAACTGAACAACGGCGGGGAGAACTGTGCCCAGCGAACTTGAGCACTGTCCGCGAATGCGACGGTGTAGGTGAGTTGCTTCACGTCGGCTAAACGACGTGTGGCTGGAGTGGACGAGGGGGTGGCGGCATCCGTCGGTGGGGGGTAGTCAATTCCCGAAGTCCTCGACAGGTAATAGGCATTAAACCCATAACCGGAGGCTGGGCGTCCGAACTTCACGGCGTCCATTTGGCTGGGGCCGAAGTCCGGGCATTGGAATGACT
>JAYVQJ010000286.1:0-2450 GCA_043777235.1 Planctomycetia bacterium | reverse complement strand
TTACGTCGCCGGCCTGCGCAGCGGCCGAATCCTGGAGACCGAACTCGACGCCGGACAGCGGATGAGCAATCCCTACGAGGAAAGCAAAATGGCCGCCGAGAAGCTCGTGCGCTCCGCCGAATTCCTCAGCCCCCCCACAATCTTTCGTCCTTCGATCATCGTCGGCGATTCGAAGACTGGCTTCACTTCCACGTTCCACGGCTTCTATGCCTGCCTGGAGTTGGCTCACACGCTCGTCAACTCGATGGGCATGATCGGTACTCAAACCGAAGGCCAGAAGAAAACACGCATTTCGCTCGACGGCACCGAGACGAAAAATTTCATCCCGGTCGATTGGGTCTCAAATGTCATCTCGTCGATCGTCACTCACCCTCAGCATCACGGGCAGACGTACCACCTGACACCGCGCGAGCGCGTCTCATCCGTGATGATCCGCGATGTGCTCGAACGAGCCTACGGCTTCTACGGGGCTGAGTTCACCGGCTATGGCAAGCCGATCGAGAATCCCGACGACATCGAGCGACTCTTTTACGAACAGATCCGTGTGTACAACTCGTACTGGCGCGACGACCCCGAGTTTGATACGACGAACCTGCAAGCTGCTTGCCCGCATCTCCCCTGCCCGACAATGAACGAAGAGCTGATGCTGATGCTCTCTGCCAAGGCAATGGAGATGGACTTCCGCTGGCGCGACAAGCCGGTCAAACGCGAGAAGGTGCCGACTGCCGTCTGAGTTGGCTTGAGCATTGGTGCTCGCAGTCACTGCGGTTGCCTGGGCGTATCGGCGTTCGTGCGAGTTTTCCCTGCGAGATCGCCTTCACCAGTGACAGTGACGCTGTCGCGCGCCGTTCGGCCAGCCGATTGGTGAAGTCCGGATTTGAATTCGAGTTCCCAACGTGGTCGAAAGCCGCTCAGGAATTGTGTCGATGTTGGCAAGACACCCAACGTCCCGCCCAATCATAAATTTCCAGACCGGAGAACTGTTTCTTGTAGTCGTAGTGCGACGGCTCGCGAAACGCGTAGCCAGGATAGTAGTAGCGGCATCCGAGTTGTTGGGCGTATTCGATTTCCAACAGCATCGTGGCGATTCCCGGACTACGCCACGCGTGCTCGGGGTGAAAGAAACCGTAGACGCTGGAAACCGATCGAGCGCCGACATCAAGGTAGCTCGCGGCGATCAATTGCGAGCCATCGAAGAGAGCCACTTCGCAATTCGCACAGGGAATTCGATTCGGACTTGGCCCCAAGAAGAATTCCAGTGAGTCTGGAATATTCTCAGTGAATCGCTGCTTGTGCAGCTCGAACAGACACTCACGCTCGGCGTCGATACACGTTGCCACGACTTGCATCCGCAGGTCCGCAATCTTGCGCCGTACCCGTCGTTGGCTTTTTGACAGCGAGAAACGTTCGAGGTCCACACGCAGCGGAGTCACATGCCGGACTTCACTCCCCGAAAGTGTGTGCGAGTAGCGAAAGAACATCGGGCCAAAGTGACGCCACCCTTGTTCCCAAAGGGCATCCATGTCCGTTGGTCGAGCCGACATGAGATAAACACAGTCGTCGATGGGCGGCATCATGAGGCGCGGAGAGAAAATGGCTTCGCGGATAAAGTAGACCAGTCACTCCGTGACTGGAATCTTCGAGTCACGGAGTGACTCGCCTACTTTTCTCCGCGTGTCTGATTAGACCAATTCTCGAATCGGCTGCGTTCCCTCGTCGATGAGATACTGCGGGCGGCCGGAGAGGTCTGGGATCGTGGCGGTGTTCACGTCGATGCCCAGCGAGTGATACAGCGTTGCGAAGACCTCTTGGAACGTAACCGGGCGATCCTTCGGTCGTTCGGCGTTGCGGTTGGTCGAGCCGATCACTTGGCCGGTACGGAGACCACCTCCAGCGAGGATCGCGCACGCGACTTCCGGCCAGTGATCTCGGCCGCCGTTGGGATTGATCTTCGGAGTACGGCCAAATTCACCCCAAACGAGAACCGTCGTGTTCTCCAACATGTTGCGGCGTTCGAGGTCTTCGATCAGCGCCGTCAACGCGATGTCGAGCATCGGGAAATGCTCGCGAGCGTTTGAGAAATTCGTGCCGTGAGGAAGCCCATGCCAATCCCAGCGGCCGTAGGCCAGCGATACGACGCGAGCACCTGCCTCGACCAAGCGACGAGCCAACAAGAAATAATCATTGAGCAACGGGCCGGCGTCGCCGTATCCAGCGGGTTTGTCGCTCCCTCGGCCATAACGGTCGCGCAGTTTCGGGTCTTCCTTTTCGAGGTCAATCGCTTCGGCCAATTTGCTGGAGGTCAAGATGCCAAAGGCTTGCTCGGTGAACTTGTCCATCCCCTTCAACATGCCGCTGGCGTCGAGATCGCGCCGCAACGTGTCGAAGTTCGTCAGCAGCGATTTGCGAGAGCCAAACCGTTCGACGTTCGCGCCGTTGAGCACCATGTC
>JAYVQJ010000285.1:0-9509 GCA_043777235.1 Planctomycetia bacterium | reverse complement strand
GTTTGGTCTCGACGGCTGTCTGTATATCTCGACGGGAGACGTTTCTGGCCCGAACCCGCCCGACGCGAAGCGATCCGGGCAGGATGTCAGCAATGTGTTGTCCTGCATCCTGCGAATCGACGTCGATCACGCGGACGACGGCAAGAACTATCGCATCCCCGCCGACAATCCGTTCGTCGATTTGAAAGGAGCACGTGGCGAGATTTGGGCCTACGGTTTTCGCAACCCGTGGCGCATGAGCATTGATCGGAAGACCGGCGACCTGTGGGTCGGCGATGTCGGTTGGGAGCTGTGGGAGATGCTCGATCGCGTCGAACGTGGCGGCAACTATGGCTGGAGCATCATGGAAGGAAAGCAGCCCACGAACCCGGAATGGACTCGCGGCCCGACACCGATCTTGCCGCCGACAATCGATGTGCCGCACTCCGAGTCCTCGTCCATCACCGACGGCCTGACGTATTACGGATCGCGGCTGAAGGAGCTTCACGGCCATCACATCTACAGCGACTACGACACCGGCAAGTTCTGGGCGTTTCGCTATGAGAAGGGGCAGGTCGTCGATCATCGAGAACTCGCCGACACGACGCACCGCGTCGTCGGATTCGGCGAAGACAACGCCAGCGAGTTTTATTTTCTCGATCACGTCGCCGGGACGATTCATCGTCTGATCCCCAACGTGCAGGAAGATCGGAGCGCGTCGTTTCCACGCAAGATCAGCGAGACTGGCCTGTTCGCCTCCGTCGCGGATCAGAAGCCGGCACCGGGAGTGCTTCCCTATTCGATCAACGCCGAACCGTGGGCCGATCACGCCGTGGCCGAACGAGTCGTCGCGATTCCGAATGAATTGACGATCCCGAATTTCTTCCCGGTCAAAGCCGTGGGTACATCAACGACGTTTCCCCAAGGCAGTGTGCTGGCGAAGACTCTTTCGCTCGATTTGGAGCAAGGCAAACCCTCCAGCCGTCGCAAAGTTGAAACGCAAATCCTGCACTTCGACGGCACTGACTGGCAGACGTATTCGTATCAATGGAACGACGATCAAACCGACGCGGTGCTGCTCGATTCCGCCGGCGCGGAACGGACCTTCAAGATCGTCGATGCCCACGCCACCGGCGGGCATCGCGAACAAACATGGCGCTTTGCCAGCCGAGCGGAATGCCAACGCTGCCACAACAGGTGGTCCGGCTCGGCGCTCGGCTTCATCCCGGTTCAGTTGAACAAAGACCACAACTACGGCGGCACGGTCGCCTCGCAACTCGACACGCTGGCTCACATCAAGCTTGTCGAAACTCCGGCCGCGACCGAAAAGCAGCCGCGACTCGCGACGCTCAACGATTCGTCCGCCGACCTTGAGGGACAAGCCCGCGCGTACTTGCACACCAACTGCGCTCACTGTCACCGCCAACATGCCGGCGGAGCGGTCCTCTCACAAATGAATTTCGACGTGCCTCTCGATAAGTCGAACATGCTCGGCGTCCGCCCGTCGCAAGGAACCTTCGGCATCCACGCCGCGCAAGTCATCTCCCCAGGCGATCCGTTCCGCTCGGTCCTGCTGTACCGCATGTCAAAGCTCGGCGGAGGCCGCATGCCGCACATCGGCTCGACCGAGATTGATCGCGCGGGGATCACGCTGATCCATGATTGGATCAAGCAACTCTCGCCAGACACCGCCAAAGAAACCGTCGGAAACGAAGCCGCCGCGAAGCTCCGCAAGGAAGAGGCCGCCGATCTCGAACGCTTGCGAGCAACGAAACAATCGACGGGCGCGACTGAACTCGTCGATCGCCTGTTGTCATCGTCGAGCGGCGCGTTGATGCTGTTGCACTCGATGGACGATCGCTCGTTCCCATCACATGTCGCGGCACTGACCATCGACAAGGCCGCGCAACACAGCGATGTCAGCATTCGCGATCTCTTCGAGCGTTTTCTCCCGGCCGAGAAACGCATCAAGCGGCTGGGCAGTGTCGTCCGCGCGGAACAAATCCTCGCGCTATCTGGCGACTCGTCACGCGGCAAGCGACTGTTCTTCGAGACCGCCAGCGTCTCCTGCAAGAACTGCCACCGCATTCAAAAGGAAGGGAAAGAAGTCGGCCCGGAACTGACCAAGATCGGCAAGAAACTGACTCGCCCTCAACTGTTGGAGAGCATTCTCGAACCTTCCAAACTGATCGACCCCAAGTACGTGACCTACATTGCCGAACTCGACGACGGCCGCTTGCTGACCGGCCTGCTTGTGTCCAAGGACGAAAACGAAGTCGTCCTCAAAGACGCGCAGGACAAATTGCTCCGCGTTTCGTCGAAGCAAATCGAGCAGCTCGTCCCTCAACGCCAATCCTTGATGCCCGACCTGCTCTTTCGCGACATGACCGCCCAACAAGTCGCCGACCTACTGGAGTATCTCAGTACGCTCAAGTAACCGGATGAGGCTGTGATTTTTTCGCCCCCGACCTTGGACCCGCTCTAACGCCGTCCGGCTCGCCAAAGAAACGCTGTCACGCCGCCGCCGGTGCGGTGTCTTCCGAATAGAACCAATTCGCGACGAAGTGCTCGCCGCAGAAGACGATCAGCACGATCAATAGGATCAGCGGATAGACCTCTTCGCCGAGCCGGCCCGTGTTGACTCGGCGTTGCAGCGTGGCGATGTCGCGAGCCATCGAGAACCGTTTCTCGCCGAACATCTGCGTCAGATCGTCCTCACTCATGCGGCGAAAATCGCTCTCGGTGGCCGAAGCATTCACGCTGAAGCCGCTGGCGAATTTCGACTGCGGGTCGGCGGACGAGACATCGTAGTGTCCCAACTGATCGGTCTCGCGAATGGCGAACGTCGCGGCTCCGACGGGAACAGTTCCAGGGAGTTGCTGACCGCTCGGCTTGCGAAGCAGGTACTTCGTCAGCGGCGGTTCGCTGTCAGCTCGCACGAAGACCTCTTCGCTGGCGAGAAAGTTGAACGTCGCCTCGCTGCGGCCGGAGAGGTACTGCATCAATTGATCGACGAGCACGAAGAACGCCCAATTGCGTTGCGTGTGATCGATCCAGCCGCGCGAGTCAGCGGCCGTCGTCAGCATCGCGACACGCCCGCTGCCGACTCGGCGTTCGATCAACGCGGCTTCGGCGGGCTTGGAATACGTGATGAGCACGTTGGCTCCGTCGTTCAGATCGACGGTCCAACGCCGATAGATTTCCATCTCGGCCAGTTCTCCCGCGCCGCTCGCCTCGTCGAGTTTTTTCAGAACGGGATGATTCAAGTTCTTCGCATCGAGAAACGCCGGCTGCGGAAACTTTTGGCCCGACCCCAGCTTGGCTGGCAGAACCGTGCTCGCGGCCTCGTTACTGTAGGACACTACGTCGACGCCGCCTTGTTCTTGAAGTGCGTTTGATCCGAGAAAGACGGCCAGCCCACCGCCGTTGCTCACGAATTTGTGCAACGCTTTCCACGTTGTCTCGCTGAGAGCCGGCACGCTGTTGAGCACCACCACCGAGTACTCGCCGAATCGGGTGCTCGACAATTTCGCCGGCGTCGCTCCGGTCACGAGATACCGAAACTTTTTGGTCTTTCGTTCGTCGTCGCTCGCCAACATCTCGCTGAGCAGGAACGCGGTGTCGTCGTTCGGCGAGACCAACAGCACCTTCGGTGGCGGCTTGATCTCGACGGTGAAATGGCGGACGTCGTTCATCGGCAACGGATCGCTCGAAAGCAATCGCAACTCGCCGTGTTGCACCGGACCTTGCAAGCTCGTGACGGGGATCTGCACGCGAGCACCTTGCTGGCCGCCGACCTTCACCGGATGCTTGCCCTGCGGGATGAGCTTGCCGTCGCGGCCGATGAGCGACAGCTCAACGGTCTTCTCGGATTCTTCGATGCCGATCGCCGAGAGCGCGGCATCGACGGTTAACGCACTTCCTTCCGCGACACTTTGCCGAGAGAGCCGGATGTCCGTGATGCCGACGTCGTGCGGAGCCAACTCGCCGACGTCGATGACATACACCGCGACCCACGGCAAACGTGTCAGATCGTCTTTCAAAAGCTGAGCGCCGCTGGTGCGCCACGACGTCGCGCCGAGATCGGTGAAGAGATAAATCTCGCGAATGAACCGGTCGCGGCGATCTCCTTGTGCAACCGACTCCTGTTCGTTGAGCGTGCGGCCTTGATCCTGTTCTTGCAGAGCGAGTGCCGCTCGCAATCGCTCGTTCAGCGGTTGCGACACCGGTTGCGGTGCGAGGCTTTGAATCTTCGACTTCGCTCCGACCAAGTCCGCCTGAAACAGAATCGGTGAAGTGCTATTTGTCTCGCCGACCGCGATCCGGCTGCGCGGCGGCAGCGTGTCCATGTGGCCGAGCGCAATCGACTTCCCCTGATCGAGTCGCGTCTTCCCTTCCTGCGTGTATTGCATCGACAAACTGGTGTCGAACAGGAACACCGCCGCCACCGGCAAGTCGCTGCCGACCGCCGGAGCCGGTGCGGAAATCTCCGCTCGCAACCGATTGACGTATGGGAGAATCACGGCCAGCGCGATCAACGCGGCGACCGCCGTACCGAGTCCGCCGCGCAACATCGTCCGACGATACGCGAGCGTCTGCACCGACATCTTTTTCCTTTGCCACGTCCGCATCAGCCCAAAGTACGTTCCCAGCGCCGCCGCGATGACGCCGAACAAAGTCAGCATCTCGCGCGTACTGAGTTCGTAGCTGGCCTCCGGTAACGATGGTCGCGCGACCGCGATGGCGAGGCCGATGATGACCAGCATCCGCAACAGCATCAGCCAGACGTGCCGCAGTCTCAGCCGCCGCACATTTTGCCGCCGCTTGATCAGAATCAATCGCAGGGCAGGAAACGGCAGCTTCCTCGGTTTCGCCCGTAACAAAAAATGCAGGATGACCGGAATCACGGCCAGCCCAGCGGCGTAAATCAGTGCGGGATGAATCAGCGACATCGAGCGTTATCCCATCATTCTGCCCCCATCATTCTGCCAAGAGGCTTTGGCAAAATGATGGGGGCAGAATGATGACGGCAAATTAGGGATTGAGTCGAGCGGCAGATTGAAAACCTGCCCAACGGTTCGCTCACGGTGTCCAAATTCGCGAAGCCGGCTCGGCAACGCAAGTGCGAGCGATTCGCCGAGCTTTCAGCCGCACATAGGGCGGCACGAATCGGCCGCGATGCCCAAAGTGTCCCGGCGCGGCTTTATGGTCTGCTCGATATGGCTCACGCAGGTCTTCGAGCACGAAGCCGCTGCGGCACAGCTCGCCAATCAGATCGTCCCAGCGGTGCAGAAACTCCGTCGTGCCCCGCTCGCGATACGACTCGTCTTCGACATGCGGCAACGGACCGTCGTGGTAGTACTCGACTCCAATCACGTACCGATCCGCTTCGTCGCGATGCGAAATCTGCAAACTCGTCGGCTGCTTGTGCTGGCTGAGATAAATTCCGCCGTCTCGCAGCACGCGAGCAATCTCGCGATACGTCTTGGTGAGATCGCGGACATAACAAGTGCTGACCGGCTGATGCACGATGTCAAAGCTGGCGTCTTCGAGGATTACCAAATCATCCATCGACGCTTCGATCGTCCGCACGGTCAGCCCGCGCTTCGCCGCTTCTTGCTGATCGAGTGCCAGCATCTCCGGACTGAGATCGACGACCGTGACGTTGGCTCCCGCGACCGCGTACAGAATCGACTGCCAGCCGCCTGCTCCCGCCAAGCACAACACGTTCAGCCCGACGACGCTCTTCGGCAACCATCCACGACTGTCGAGCGTTGCCAACGGCGCTCGGCACTCTTCATCCGTCGCAACGTTCGAGAACGGACTCCCCTTGGCGAGTCGATTCCAAGCGGCACGGTTTGTGGGGAGGAACTCGCTCACGACAACAGCGCCGCCGTGAAGGTCACAAGATCGTTCTTCGATTGAGCGACTCGCTGCAACACGTCCATGCGGCCGGCGTCGCGGCAGAGTTCGGAGAATGAAAACGAACTGCTGTCTTCGAGGTTCAGCAAGTGTTGCTCGGCGAGTTGCACGGCGTCGTCCCAGTGGCCAATACGCGAGGTCAGATCGACCAGCACGTAGGCGATGAGCTGCTTGTCTCGTTCGTCCGGTTCGGCATTGAGTTTCTCACGGAAGTACGCGATTGCGTCGTCGACCTTCTCGCCAGCGAGCGCCAAGAAGAAGTGGCGGTGAGCCGGATAGAACTCCCCGAACGGCGGATCGCCGGGATATTGGAACTGCGGATCGAGATGACTGCCGTATTCGGACAGTTCGATCGCCAGTTTGAGTTCGGGGCAATCCTTGTCGAGGAACCGCGCGAACCGCACGACCGCGTTCAGGTGCGACACGTCGATGTGATAGTTCCCCTCTTGAAACAACCAATCGCGGCCGGCAATCGCTTCCCGCAGAGTGTCAGCCGGCGGTGCGAGCGCCATGCGGCGTTGCACGTCGGCCTGCACCGATTCGGTGAGATCCGTGTAAAGGTGCTTGACCAAAATCGCCGCGCAGCGCTTGCGGTCTTCGGTCGGAAGCCGAACCATTTGCTGTTCGAGCGACGTGATCGTGCTGCACGTCCCGTGAGTCTTCAGCATCCATTCGACACCTTTGACCGGGTTCGCTCCCTCGAACAGCGCGACTTGAATCAGCTCTTCGGTTTCGTCCCCCGGCTCGCGGCGCGACGGCATCGCCGCCAGAGCTTTCGCGACAGGTTCCGGCTCGCGAATCGTGCGGAAATAGAGCCACGCATTCGCAATCTGCCCGGCGTCCAGAAACAACTGCCCGGCCTCGCGAGCCGCCTCGACGTACGTCTTCTCGAACTCCGTCCGCTTCTCCGTCGGCACATCGTCCAGCGACGTCGGACGCAGCAGCGGCAAGCCAAGCTGCTGCTTCTTCCGCATCAGCGTAGCATCGAACAGTCGGTGAAAATCCTTGCTCGCCTTGAGCGATTCGAGCAGCTTGTCGAACACGGCTGATGCGCCAGAGGGTTTTGATTCGGTGAGTTGGCCGAATGTGTCAGTCATGTTTGGTGGGCTTTTGCTGGGAGGAGTTCAGGGGATGTAAACGATTCGATCGTGCCACTCGGATTCGTCCGAAGCAAATGCAGCGAAGAGTAAAAACTCAACGATGTCTTTCAGATTTTGGCGTGGGCGAATCACAAAGAGGCCCGGCAAGTGGTGGCCGGCGGCCAAGTGTTCCTGCAAGTGTTGCGGCATCGTCCGTTCGTCGAAAGTCACAAGGACTCGACCGGCCTCTTCCGCCCAGAGCAGCAGATCCGAATCGAGAGTTCCGAGCGGCGGTGTATCGGAATCGCCAACCCGCGCGACGTTAATCACATCGGAAGTTTTGGGGTCGTGCCGCCGAATGGCTCGCCACAATGGACCGCGAAGGTGTTCGTCCAGCACGTACGCCAAAGCCATGACTATCGCACCAGCGCGGGTTGGCGAAGCTGTTGATAACGGCGACGCAGTTCAGCCAAGTCCGGTGACGCGGCCGGAATCGCACCAGATGGAGTCGTGCTGCTTGCGACATAGGCGTCAACACTTGCCTGGTTTTCCAAATAGAACGCGATCACTTTGTGAATCAACGCGAGTGGCAGACTGGGAAACTGTTCCAACAACATCTCTGCCGAGAAGCCCTGGTTGTAGAAATCCACGACATGTTCCAGGCCAATTCGATGACCAGTCAGGCGGATCGATTCGGGGGAAGGGTGGAACAGAAAATCGGGCAGTTGCATGGCACAGGCTCCAATCGGCCTCTGAAAACTCGGCTGTCACCCTATCACGGATCGAACACGTTAGGAACAACGAAATGGATCTTAATACCTCGCCAAGTCGCCGGCGTGTTGCTTGAGATTCAACTTGCTGACGATGTCTTGAGCACCGACGACCATCATGCGGAGTTCGCTGCCGATGGCGATGAACTGCCAGCCTTCGGCGATCCGCTTCTCGACGTCGGCCGTCGATTGCACATGCAGGCCGACGGGCGTGCCCGTCTTCTTGCCAGCGGCGAGGACTCGTTGCAGCATCGCTTCGAGTTCGGCCGGAGACGGGTCGATGCCGTCCGGGCCGCGCATCTGCGCGTTCAAATCGTTCGGGCCGACGAAGATCGCATCGACTCCAGGCAAGCTGTAGATCGCTTCGGCATTGGCGACACCTTCGGGAGACTCGGTTTGCAGAATGACGAGAATCTCGTCGTTGGCATGTTTGAAATAATCGCCGGCGGTCGCGTCGAAGTTCAGTGCGTGCAACGCACCGCCGACTGAGCGATTTCCGGCCGGCGGATATTTCGCCGCTGCAATCGCAGCCTTCGCTTCGGCGACCGTGTTGACCATCGGCACAACGATTCCCATCGCGCCGCCGTCGAGCACTCGTTTGATGTGATCGTGATCGCCGCGAGGGACTCGCGCGATCGGCACGCAACCAGCCTCCGCGATCGCCGCGAAACAGATCGACGCATCGGACCAGTCGATCGGCGAGTGTTCGAGATCAACCGTCAGCCACGGGAAACCCGAGCGAGCCATGAATCGACTCGCAAAGACATTTCCCAACGACAACCAGGTTCCCACTTGCGGCTTCCCCGCCTTCAACGCCGCCTTCACCGGATTCTTCTTCATGATGCTTTCTCTTGGAGCAAGCCGCTCGCCTGCCGATCGTGATGCTGAGCACCGGAGCAAGCAAACCGCCTGCTCTGCGGAGCGGCGTGATTCTCCGGCTTGAGCGCGCCGCGTCAACCGAGCGCTGCCAAGTCTCTCGGTCGGAACGAGGGTTCTTCGGCGGGGATTACCCGTGAGTCGCGCTCGCAGGCAATTCGGCCGTCGGGTCGTTCGGACGGTTCGCCAACTGGGCCGCGTGACGCTCGGCCCAAAACGAGTACGCCACCAGCATCCCCGTCCCTGTGACCAGAAACACGTCAGCGAAATTGAACACAGCCCATTCAAATTTTCCAAACTTGAAGAACAAGAAGTCCCGCACGGCTCGATACGGCCGCCCGGTCTCGTCATTCGGGTAGCTGTACAGACCTAGTCGGTCATACAGGTTGCCGAGCGTGCCACTGAGTACCAAGCACAGAGCCACCGTCAGCCAATTGCTCCGCCCGGCCGACGTCTTCAGCAAGCAGTACACGATGACCAAGACCGCCACGACACTCAGTGAGGCGAACAACCAAGTCAGCCCCTGGCCGACGCCCCACAAGGCTCCCTCGTTGAGGCCGGTGGACAACTGAAACGTCGAAAGTCGCCCGAGCCACTGGTACTCCGGCCCCTTACCGGGGTAGCGCAGCCGTTCGAACACCGTCGACTTGGAATACAAATCCCACCACACGCATCCCACCGTCAACGGCACGATCAATCCCAGCCGCCGAAAGGCGAA
The DNA here is from genome assembly GCA_043777235.1 of Planctomycetia bacterium. Lineage (GTDB taxonomy): Bacteria > Planctomycetota > Planctomycetia > Planctomycetales > Planctomycetaceae > SXKJ01. The sequence continues at coordinate 165 of JAYVQJ010000285.1, read as the reverse complement.
CGGTGTTGCGGAATTCGAAACTGGTTGCGACTCGTCCATGAATCCTCCGAACTGGAACCGTAATACGTATCGCAAGAAATCACTGCGCGTTTGCCCGTTCGGCTCGTCACGCGGAGCGGTGACGGCTACGTAGCCATCATCGCTCCGCGTGATGAGCCGAACGCT
>JAYVQJ010000284.1:0-9514 GCA_043777235.1 Planctomycetia bacterium | reverse complement strand
TCACTCCGTGACTCGAAGATTCCAGTCACGGAGTGACTGGTCTACTTTCTCTGCAGCCAGTTTTGAAAGTGCATACTTTCCTCTGCGGGTTTACTTAGTTCGCCACGAATAATCCGAGCTAGCGCGTTCCGGCTGATCCCGGCCAGGAATTCTTGTCACACCCGTTCGATCACACAGGTTCTTAAGACATGCGGCGATCGTTGCTTTGTGATAATTTTTGAATCCGAGTCTTGGATTTCGAGTTTCGGATTACTCTCCCATGCCTGCAAATGATCTCGACCGTCTGTTGGTGGCTCAGATTCGGCGCGGCGAGCCGGGTGCGTGGGAAGAGTGCATCGCGCGGTTCGAGGGACGCTTGCAAGCGTTTGTCGAAAGCCGGCTCGGTCATCGAGCGACCAGCGAGGACGTTGTCCAAGAAACGTTTCTCGGCTTCCTGATCAGTCTGCCGAACTACGACGACACAACACCACTCGAAAGTTTTTTGTTTTCGATCGCCGCTCATAAGCTGACCGACGTGCTGCGTCGCAACGGCCGCCGACCTGAGTTGGCGTTGCTGTTGGAAGACTCGGATGGTGGTGCTCGTGAGCCAGCCGGTTCCGATCGCGCTGCGTCGAGCATGTTCCGCAGCGCCGAACGTCAAACGACCGAGAATGCCGCACTCGCCGATGCGTTGCAGCGCTTGATTTCTCAGTGGTGGGAACGCGGCGAGTTTGAACGACTCAAGTGCATCGAGTTGCTCTTTGTGCTCGGCTGGAAGAACAAAGACGTCGCCGAGCACTTGAGCATCACCGAACAAGACGTCGCCAACCACAAGCACTTTGTCGTCGCGAAGCTTCGCGAGTCGGTCGAGAAATTCCGCCTCGACGCCGACCGCTTGGCACAACTCGGACTGAGCGAGCCGTCGAACTAAATCGTTGCACGGCCTGAAGTGAGATGTTTAACCACCACGCCATCAGCGTGCGCGCCCACGCCGGTGCAATGGGGTTAAACGAAGTCGACCCGCAGAGAAAAGTAGGCGAGTCACTCCGTGACTCGAAGATTCCAGTCACGGAGTGACTGGTCTACTTTCTCCGCGCCAGTTTTGAAACTGCCTACTTTTCTCTGCGGGTCTACTTAGCGAACGTCTCAACAATGACCGTGCGCGGAATAGGCATCGATCGTTGCATTCGCGGATCAAGCGGATACCAATGATCGAGGAATTCGATTGGGTTGCGTCCATGTGGCAGCTAGACTGTCCAACGATTGAGAAACTCAAGCACGGATTCCAGCGGAGCCAAGCATGTCAGCTCAGAGCAATGATTACCGGCGACGAATTCGCCGAGTACTGTTTGCGATTGCGGTTGGCCTTTTTGTCGTCACGACCAACCTTCGGTCGTCGCAGGCCGTCGAGCGCCCGGTGAGTTTCGTCAATGACATCGTCCCCGTTTTGACGAAGGCTGGCTGCAACGTCGGCGTCTGTCATGCGAAGGCGGGTGGCGGTCAAAAGGGATTCCAGTTGTCGCTACTCGGCTTTGAGCCACTCGAGGATCACGAACACCTTTTGAAAGAAGGCCGCGGCCGGCGGCTGTTTCCAGGTGAGCCGAACCGGAGTCTCTTGCTGTTGAAGGCGTCGGGACAGATGCCACATGGTGGCGGTGTCCGCTTGCCGGCAACGTCTGAGGGATACGCTCTGCTGCGCGAATGGATTCGTCAGGGAGCACCGCTTGATGGCGAGACCAGCCTGAAACTGGTTGCCTTCGAGGTACAGCCGCCACGTAATTCTCTGCGGCCTCAACAAGAGCAACAGCTCAAAGCGTTGGCCAAGTTCTCCGATGGCAGCGTCCGCGATGTCACCAATCAGGCGATCTACGAGTCCAACGACAAAGCGATGGCCGAGGCGTCCGGGACTGGTCTCGTGAAGGTGCTCGACATCTTCGGCAAGGTCGCCGTGATGGTTCGCTATCAAGATCGCGTGACCGTTTTCAACGCCTCGATCCCGCTGGGTGCGACGATTGAGAACCTGCCACCGCCCAAGAGCTTCGTCGATGAGTTGGTCTTCGCAAACTTGAAGGAGCTTGGCATTCCGCCCTCTCCGGTCTGCGATGACGCGACGTTTCTGCGCCGAGTGTCACTCGACATCGGAGGCCGCTTGCCGACCGATGAAGAAGCGAAAGTGTTCCGCGCGAGCACTGCTCCCGACAAACGAGACCTTGTGATCGACGACTTGCTCCGCAGTCCCGACTACGCCGACTTCTTTGCCAACAAGTGGACCGCGCTGCTAAAGAATCGCCGCGACGATGCGAGCGACGTCACTTCCAACTTCGCGTTCCATGCCTGGGTCCGCGACAGCTTGCTGGCGAACAAACGGTACGACCAATTCGTCCGTGAGTTGCTGGCGGCGACCGGCACGGTCATCGGGAATCCGCCGGTCGCGTGGTACAAGCGCGTCAAAGAACCGAAGGAGCAGATTGAAGACGTCGCGCAGCTCTTCCTCGGCGTGCGAATGCAGTGTGCTCAGTGTCATCATCACCCGTTTGAACGCTGGAGCCAGAACGACTATTACTCGCTGGCCGCGTTCTTCACGCAAGTCGGTCGCAAGCCGTCGGGCGTGCGCGGTGAAGATCTCATCTTCCACAAGCGCGGCATGGCGACGGCAACGAATATCAAGTCGGGCCTCGCACTCAAACCGGCGGCACTCGGCGATGCGATCCCGACGATCGCTCTCGATGAAGACCCGCGACTCAAACTCGCCGATTGGATGGGTACGTCGACGAACCCGTTCTTCGCGCGAGCACTCGTCAATCGCTACTGGAAACATTTTTTCCAGCGCGGCCTGATCGAGCCGGAAGACGACATCCGCGACTCGAACCCGCCGACGAATCCCGAACTGCTCGCCGCGCTCGAAAAACATTTCATTGCGAGCGGATTTGACCTGAAGGAACTCGTCCGAGTGATCACGCGATCGAACGCCTATCAATTGACTGCGACACCGAATCAGCACAACGTCGCCGACCGGCAGAACTACTCACGCTACTACCCGCGCCGCTTGCAGGCCGAAGTGTTGATCGATGCGATCGACCGCGTCGCTGGCACACAGACCGACTTCGCGAATCTCCCCCCCGGTACGCGAGCGGTCGCTCTGCCCGACAACAGCTACAACCGCCAGTCGCCGTTCCTGCGAGTCTTCGGTCGCCCCGAAGGTGAAAGCGTCTGCGAGTGCGAGCGAGTTCAATCCTCAAGCCTCGCTCAAAGCCTGCACCTCATCAACGCCCCCGACATCAAAGCCAAACTCGCCAGCCCGACCGGCCGAGCCGATCGACTCGCCAAAGACACTCGCCCCTCCGAAGACCGCATCCGCGAACTCTACCTTGCCGCCTTCGCCCGCGAACCGCGTCCTGCCGAACTTCAATCCGCTCTCGGCTATCTCAACGAGACCGGCACGGCCGCAAACGACAACTTCCAAGACTTAATCTGGGCATTGATCAATACGAAAGAGTTTCTATTCAACCACTAACCCGGATCGCACGCTTTAAGAGCGAGACGCCACGTCCAAATCAGCCAGCGTCGTGACGTACACGAACTGCATCCTCTGATTCCCGATCACGCCGTTGTTGGCCGTAATGCTGGAGACGTTCCCGTCTCCGGCCGAGTCAACGCGGTATAGCCATTCGTCTCGTCATCCGCCGTCGCAATGATGAACATGGCCCAGCGTTGGTGGTTTCGACGATTGGAATCACGCGATGTGCTGAAATCAGAATTGCATCGTTTCTACGGCCGGTCGTTCCAATTGCCCGGCTGGGATTACCCGTTTCGCGCTGCGACACGAGGGCGGCTGCTTGACACCTCTGACGCATCCAGGGATGCTGTTCCGAGCCTACTTGTGAAGGCGTCCCGCCCGAAAAATCATCCCGCCTGAAGAACCTCCGGTTTCGCGCCGCCTTGTGTGGCTTTTGTCTTCCCGGAAAGGAATGCTCATGAGTCGCTTTTCATTGCGTTCGTTGGTGGCCTGTGTTTTGGCTGTTTCGTTGGTGAATCTGGTGACGACACGAGCATCGGCGTTTGATCCGCCGACCGAGGAACAACTCAATCAACTGAAGGCCCAGGCCGACGAGGCGAAGGGACGCAAGGACGCAGCCGCGACGCAGCTCAAGGGGGTGCAGGACAAGGCCAAGTCGCTGTCCGACGAAATCGCTAAGTTGAAGACCTCGCTCACGATGGCTATGACGGCGCTCAAAACGAGCGAAGAGAAACTGAAGCCGTCTCAGGAAGCGGCGACCAAGGCCGAAGTTGCCAAGGTTGAGGCCGAAAAAGTCTTCACGGCAGCCAAGACGGCCTCCGACACCGCCGCGAAGCTCGCGGAAGACGCTGCGAAAAAGGCGAAAGAGGAAGAGGCGAAAGCTCAAGCCGCTCAGAAGGCCGCCGCTGATGCACTTGCGCTAGTGACAACAACAACGCAGACAATTGAGGTCTCGAAGAAGACGATCACCGATGCAACGGCCGGTCTGACGAAGCTCGATACGGATGTGAAAGCCTTCCAGCCGGAGGTGCAAAAGGCTGCCGATGCGCTCGCGATGGTCAACACGGAATGGGTGACGAAGCAACGTGCAGTCGAGGGGGGATTGATTTCGCTCAATCGCATGGTGTCGTTCTCACATTCGGTCGCTCCGATCTTCGCGAAACGGTGCCTCGCGTGTCACAACGCCCGCACGGCGAAGGGCCGCTACAACATGGAAACCTTCGCCGCAGTCATCAAAGGAGGCGAAAGCGGCGAAGCCGTGAAAGCCGGTGACGCGAAATCGAATCTGCTCGCACTGCTCAAAGATGGTTCGATGCCGAAAGACGCCGACCCGCTGACCAAAGAGCAGATTGATCTCATCGAAAAATGGATCGCGACCGGCGCGAATTTGAATGCAGGCTTCGAACCGAACTCGCCGCTAATCCGAATCGTTCCGAAGGAAGTTCAGCCACCCGCTCCGGAGAAGTACCCCGTGCCGGTGCCGGTCACCGCCGTCGCGTTCAATACCGATGGTTCGCTGTTGGCGACGTCAGGCTATCATGAAGTCGTGCTCTGGAATCCAAACGACGGCGCGGTCGTGCGACGTATCGGCAACGTCGCCGAACGAGTCTATGACCTCGAATTCAGTGCCGATGGCAAGACGCTGTATGTGGCTGCGGGAACTCCCGCACAGATTGGCGAGGTGAAGGTTTTCAACGTCGACAATGGCCAATTGCTCGGCGATTGGGTGAGCACCGATGACGCGGTGTTCGCAATCGCGCTCAGCCCGGATGGAACGAAGCTGGCGAGCGCCGGTGCGGATCGTGCCATTCGCGTGTTCGAGGTTCCGTCTGGTAAGGAACTGTTGGCGATCGAAGATCACGCTGATTGGGTGATGGACATCGCTTGGTCCCCGGATGGAACGAAGCTCGCCTCCGCCAGCCGTGACAAAACCGCGAAAGTCTTTGATCTGAAAACCGGTGATTCACTCGTGACTTTTAACGCTCACGGTCAGCCGGTGTTCGGCGTTGGCTTCTCACCGGATGGCAATCAAGTCATTAGTAGCGGAGCCGATCGGCAGATCCGAATTTGGAACGTCAGCGATGCGGCGGCGGTTCGTGCCATCGGCGGTTTCGCTGGCGATGTCTTCCGCATCGCGACGACCAAAGAAGGAATGATCTATTCGAGCAGTTCCGACAAGACGGCTCGCATCCACAAGTTTGCCGACGGCGGACAAGTCTTCTCGCTCGCCGGGCATACCGATTGGGTGTATTCGGTCGCGTTCAACGCACCGACTAAACGTGTTGCCGCCGGTAGTTACACCGGTGAAGTCCGACTGTGGAACGCTGAAGATGGGAAAGAAGTGAAGCTCATCATCGCTGCTCCCGGCTATGCGGCACCGGCAAAATAGTTCGCTTTGATGAGAGCTTTGCCAGGGTTTCTTGGTTTTCTCGCCGTTTTCACGGCGGCAAATTCAAGATTTTTGCGACTACAAGAGTCTTTGAAGCGTGGTTCCTGCGCCGGTTGGCTATCCTCTTGTCGCGTAATGTTGCCACTGACATGGTTGTAATGCTAATTGATAGGCCGGCGAACCGATGAATATATTATTAGCCGAATAGTCGCATGGATTCTCCAGGACAAAGCAGATTGGTTCGGACGGTATCGGCTAATTCAAGTGTCAGCATTTGCATGACACACAATTTGGGGAGCCGCACTGCTTTCATTTTTCATTGCTGTCAGTGAGGACTGCCAAGGTTCGCTGTTATATCTGGGATCACCCGACATGAACTCCCTTCATCTGCTCCTGGCTCACGAGCTAGCACTTCCGCGAGCTGCGTTGCGGACATTGCTGGAAAGCGAAGTCGGTATCTCTGTGGTTGCCGAGGCCGATACCACGGATCGCTTGCTTGAGCAGTTGCGTGCCCATCGTCCGGATTTGATCTTGCTCACGCTGTCTCAGCGTTCTGGGTTTGGAAGTTCATTGATCGAATCTCTGCAAAAGCAGAACACAAAGACGCGGATCATTGCCATCTCGCCGCACGACGAATTTGCGTTCGTCCGGTTACTGATGGCAGCGGGAGCCGCGGGCTATGTCTGTGAACGATCTCCGGTGACCGAATTGCGAATGGCATTGCGAGAAGTCGCTCATGGGCACACCTACATTGATTCATCGATTGCCGACCGAGCGGATTCAGCAGTGCTCGGAAAATTGAAGAGCGCGGAAGGACGACAGCGGGCTCCAGGTTTTCTCAGCAAGCGAGAAACGGAAGTGCTGCGCATGTTGGCCCAAGGATTTACCAACCAACAGGTTGCCGATGCGTTGACGCTCAGCGTCAAGACGGCTGAAACATATCGCGTCCGCTTGACCCGCAAGCTGGGTGTGAAAAGCCGGGCCGAGCTGTTTCGCTACGCTTTTGAGGTCGGTATGGTCGGCCCGGACCAACTCTTAAATTAGACCGGCGGTTTGAAACGCCGATGGTCAATTGCCGAGGCCGCCGGCTTGATTGAGTCAGTCAACGCAGGTCGAAACACGCCGCCTCGTCGCTGTTCCGAACGAGCAGTCGGCCACGCGACAGGACTGGATGATTCCAAGTCTTGCCGTCGATCGCGTGAAATCGAGCCAACTCGCGCGGCGGCTCTGAAGTAGCCGGCACGAGCACAACGTCCCCTTCTTCACTGAGTATCAGCAGGGTGTTGTCGACGAGCTGCAACTGGCCGTAGCCATATCTCCCCTTCTTCCAAACGCGTTTGCCACCGATCACATTGAGGCATGTAAGCAGTCCTTCATCCAAACCGAAGACGTAATCGCCGCGGCGCACGGCACCATTGAACTTCACCTTTAACTGATTCGACTGCCAACGTTCGACGATTCTTAGAAAGCCATCGGTGTTATCGAAGCCGAACAAGACGCTCCCTTTGCCGTAACCGGAGCCAATGAGCACTCGTGAGTCATCAAACAGAACCGGCTGAGCCGCGTTGACCTGAGGACCGTTCGTCCAGTCGAACTTCCAAAGCTCTTTGCCACTTTCAACAGACAGAGCCAGCAATCCGAGACCATCGTAGATCAATACTTGCCGTACTCCGTCGATTGCCGCGAGTTGTGGAGACGCATAGCTGCCGATTCGGTCTGCCGAAGCCCAGACCCGTTCTCCACTGGTGCGACGATACGCGATCACTGCCGACGACTTTGCCTTGCCTGCGGCGTCGTTACTGCCCGGATTGACGATCACCAAATCATCAACGATCAACGGCGAGCCACACTGTCCCCACGACAAATTCGGTGAGCTGGCATCTTCGAGCGTGTTGTGAGTCCACACGCACTTTCCCGTCGCTGCGTCCAGGCAATTCAGGATTCCGGTGGCACCCTGCGTGAAGACCTTTCCGTCATGCACGGTCGGTGTTGAACTGGGGCCGACTCCACCTTGAGGGCTGCTGAATCGGGCGGCATCGGCGTGCGTCCACAATTCGCGGCCAGTCTCCACGTCGTAGCAGACGCACAATTCGTTTTCACCGCGCTGCTCCAGCGTCCAAGCTCTGCGACCAATGACGGCGAAAGAACCCCAACCCGAACCGATTGGTTGCTTCCAAAGTTGGTTTGGTGGTCGTGCATCCCAATCGGTGCGGAGCGTCTCGCCGATCACTACGTCATCACGATTCGGCCCGCGAAACGCCGGCCAATCTCCGTCGGTCGGCACCAAGCTCATCTTGCCGACATCGTCTGGCGTGGCCGGTGCTGTCTTGGTCTCAACGCTCTTGAAAAACTTAGCCGCACGTTCCTTCTTGGAGGGTTGCCACCGCAGCGAGAAGCGTGGGATCATCGCTCCGTCAAATTCGTCGAAGCGAAACGCGACGAGAGTTGAACCTCCAAGCACTGCGGGCACCAACAATCCTAACCCACGCGTTCGCCACGGAAGTCGAGACCAGAACGTCCACCACAACAGCAGCAGAAAAACGGTGAGCGGCCAAATCACGAAAACGCACGCCCAATCCAGGTAAGGCCGATTCTCGCCAAAGAAAATCCTAGCCGCGGATTGAAGAGCGATCCCAATCGCCACCGCTGCGATCGCGGGCCACCAACGCAGTCCGCGCGAGGGACTGCTTTCCATCATCAACAGGGAACTGTCATCCGTGGCCATCGCAGAATCTCCGTATGAATGAATCGCGCTCGATCTTAATCCCCTGATTCCCTCGCCGCAGGGAGGCCGCGAATCGACATCGCAAGATTAATCGCGTTAGCTATTGCTGCCAGTGGCTCTTGCTGTGCTGGGCCAGTGAATGCAGCGCCTTCTTCGGGAGGCCGGCGGCGTCGATGAGGCCGGCATTCGGAAAATCATGCGGAGCGGCGTCGGTCAGGTGCGACCAATAGATTCCGGTGACGGACTGTTTCGCGATCAACAGTGGAAGGAATGTATCAATCCACTCGGCTTGAGCCTCTTCGCTCACGGCAGATTTCCAACCGTTCGGTTCGATGCCGATGCCACTGCTGGCTTGTGGATCGGGATTGTTGGACGACGGGAATGCAAGCGTGATGTGTAGCGGAACTTCCAGGCTGCTCCAAACGTCGAGCATCCGGCTGAAATCGAGCGAATCTCGCGAGGCGGACCCACGATCCGTGTAACCGACTGCGATCTCAAGATTGACTCCCGCGAGCCCAACGCCGCAACGCAACAGCGCGTCGACAAACTGCACGGGAGCGAGTCGATGCTGCCCGCGCGTTTGATACGTTCCCCACGGTTGTTCGATGCGGATCAAGAACTGCGATTCTTCATCCACGCGGCGAGCGACTTCGAGCGTGCGTGCCACCAGCGTCAAGCAATTTTCTTCCGTCAGATTGAGCGCACCGCCGGTGTTGACTCGCGCCGAGACTTCCCACAATCGAATCTTGCCTAGATACCGCGAGACAGCCGTTTCAACGAAGTCACACAAGAAGCTCTGCAAGTTGAAAAAGTCGTGACCCCACTGCTCCAGCCATTTGGGGAGGCCGTTGGGCGAAAGGTCGAGCAACGGACCACCGCGCATCACCAGTTTGTGCTGCTGGCA
>JAYVQJ010000283.1:0-2455 GCA_043777235.1 Planctomycetia bacterium | reverse complement strand
CGGCTCATGGTCTGAGGCGGAGCCTCGCTAGAAACTCACCTTGAAAATCAGCGGCGCGAGTGTAGACCTGCCCTCCGAGACCAGCAAGCAGCCGAAATATCTGGGAACTTCGGCGCGCCCGTCTCTGTCCAACGGCCCTATTCACATTCGGTTCGGGATTCAAACAAGGAGAAATCGGCAGCCAATGTAGACGAGTCACTCCGTGACTCGAATGTTCCGGTCACGGAGTGACCGGTCTACTTATTGGTGCAGATTTCTCAAGGAGCAATCGCCATGCAGCGAGGATTTTGGACTTTCGTCGTCGCCGCCTTTGCGGCTCTGTTCGCCAACCTCGCTCAAGCCCAAGTGGTCATCATTGATCACAGCACCCGGATCACTCGGCTGCCACAACCGGTTCCGAATCGTCCGGCCCCGCCGCCGTCGTTCTACAAAGTGCGATCTGTGGACATGAACGTCTCGGTCAAAGACCAGATCGCGACCGTGCAACTTTCGCAGGTCTTTCAGAATGTCAGCAGCCAAGTCCTCGAAGCTCAACTGCTCTTCCCGATGCCGGAGAACGCGGCCGTCAGCCAACTCACGTTGATCGTCGATGGCAAAGATCTGACCGGCAAATTGATGAAGAAGGAAGAAGCCCGCGCGATTTACGAGTCGATCGTCCGCCAGCGAAAAGATCCCGCGCTGCTCGAATACCTCGGCCAAGGTTTGTTCCAAACGAGCGTCTTCCCCGTTCCGCCAAACGCCGAGCGGAAGGTCGAGATTCGCTACCAACAATTGCTCCGCAGCGAGAGCGGGCTGACTGACCTGCTGCTGCCGATCGGGACGCACAAGCACGCACACCATCCGATCGAATCGCTCAATATTGCCGTACGAGTCGAAACGTCCGAGCCGCTGAAGTCGCTCTACAGCCCGACGCATGCTGTCGAGACGCAGCGGCCGGACGATCGACACGCCATCTGCAAGTTGACGTTGCACAACGTCTCCAACCCCGACGATTTTCGTTTGTTGTTCGGCACAGAACGCGGAGCCGTCGGCATGAATGTCATCAGCTATCGGCCGAAAGATTCCGAGGACGGCTTCTTCCTGATGCTCGCCTCGCCGGATGTCCGGCCCGACGCAAAGCCGCTGCCAAAGACCTGCGTGTTCGTCATCGACCGCAGCGGCAGCATGACCGGGCAGAAGTTCGAGCAAGCTCGCGGAGCACTCAAATTCCTGTTGCAACAACTGCGACCCGAAGACAATTTCAACGTCGTCGTGTACGACTCGGCCATCGAGAGTTTTCGTCCTGAATTACAACGAGCCGACGAAGCGACGATCAAAGCCGCTCTCGGTTTCGCCGACGGCCTGTACGCCGGCGGCAGCACGAATATCGACGGAGCGTTGCAGACCGCGCTGAATCAACTGACCGATCCAAAGCGACCAAACTACGTCCTGTTCTTGACCGACGGCATTCCGACCGTCGGTGAGTTGAACGAGCAGCGCATCGCCGCGAAGGCGAAGGACGCCAACAAGGTCAACGCTCGCGTGTTCAACTTCGGCGTCGGCTTCGACGTCAACAGCCGGTTGCTCGACCGCATCTCGCGCGATCATCGCGGGCAGTCGGTCTATGTCCGTCCGAATGAAAACATCGAAGCGTCCGTGTCGAGCCTGTATCGCAAGATCGGCTCGCCGGTGCTGACCGACATCGCGCTCAATGTCGAGTTCGACGCCACGTTTGGGCAGGGCAGCGCGGTCCGGCGTGAAGTGCTGACCGACACTGCGCTCGACGTCGTTCCCGCATCGACGAATTCGTTCATCAACCGCACATACCCGCGACAACTGACCGATCTGTTCCAAGGCGAGCAACTCGTGTGGGTCGGCCGCTACCGCCAAGTAGGCGCGGCCAAGGTCACGCTGACCGGTGTCGCGGCCGACGGAAAGAAGACGTTCGCCTTCCCCGCCAACTTCGTCGCCAAGTCCAACGACGAAACTTTCGGCTTCGTCGAGAAGCTGTGGGCGACTCGCCGCGTGGGAGAGATCATCGACGAGCTTGATCTGCGCGGACAGAATCAAGAACTGATCGACGAACTTGTGCGGCTCTCGATCCAGCACGGGATCATGACTCCGTACACAAGCTTCCTTGCAGACGAAAACGTGCGACTCGCCGACAGTAGCAACGCGACTCGCGCGAGTGGTGTCGCGCAACGTGAACTCGAAAAAGCCGACGGTGTCGGTGGCTTCGAGCAACGAGCCTTCAAAGCCCAACTGCAAACGGCTCAGAACGCGCCGGCTGGCGCGCCTTCGTCTAACGGCGCAGGATTCGGCGGACGCGGTGCGTCATCAAGTTCTTCACCGGCACAGAGTGCGAAACGTGGTTTGGGTATCGGCGGTGGTGGTGCCGCAGCGGACCGATTTTCGGTCGAACAGAGCTTGGCGGAATCCAATCTCCGCCAAGTTGGCCAGAAATCGTTCTTCCGCA
>JAYVQJ010000282.1:0-9532 GCA_043777235.1 Planctomycetia bacterium | reverse complement strand
AGGCTTCGTCCTCGGCGGTGATCGTGACGTTGAGCGCTCCGAAGTTGTCGTCGAACTGCTCCATCGTGCGCGGGCCGAGAATTGCCGCCGTCAAAATTGGATTCGCGATGCACCACGCCAGCGCGAACTGCGTCATCGGCACGCCGCGCTTCTGGCAGTAGGCCGCAATTTTCTGCGAGATGTCGAAACTCTCGTCTCGAAGTTCCGCTTCTTTCATTCGCTTGTCGCCGCGAGCGGCTCGGCTTCCTTCCGGGAACGATTCCCCCGGCTTGTATTTGCCGGAGAGAACTCCGCGAGCGAGCGGGCTGTAAGTGACGACGCCGATCTTGTGCTCTTGGCAGAGCGGCAACAGTTCCACCTCGATGTCGCGGTTCACGATGTTGTAAAGCGGCTGCACGCAGCAAAACTTGTTGAGGCCGAGTCGATCGCTGGTCCACAACGCCTCGCACAATCGCCAAGCTCGGAAGTTCGAGCAGGCGATGCTCAGCACCTTGCCTTGTCGGACCATGTCGTCGAGTGCTCGCAGCGTCTCGTCGATGGCCGTGTCGTAATCGGGAGCGTGGTAGTAATAGAGATCGATTCGCTCGCACTTCAGCCGCTTCAAGCTGGCTTCGAGTGCGCGCATCATGTGATAGCGGCTGCCTCCCTTATCGTTCGGACCGGTCCCCATGATTTGCCGGCCCTTCGTGGCCAGCACGACTTGATCCCATTTGCCGGCGAGCGCCTTGCCGACAATCTCTTCGGACTTCCCGCCGGCATACATGTCGGCCGTGTCGATGAAGTTGATCCCTTGGTCGATCGCCTTGTGGATGATGCGGATCGAAGTCTCTTCGTCGGTGGCTCCGCCGAACATCATCGTGCCGAGACAAAGCGGAGAGACTCGAACGCCGGTCGTGCCGAGCAAGCGGTAATTCATGATTGGTCCTTCAACAGAGGCAGGCCATCAGATTCCAGCAACCGACAATGTGACGCGAACAACCATCAACTGACAACCGAGGACGGGTCGGAGAACCGATCACCATCGCAGCCGCGAATCCGGTCGGTGCAGTAAACCGAAGAGGCCGTGATTATTTCACGCCACCGAGCTCATCTCGATTCTGATCAGCACGGGATTTGCGCCGAACAATAAAGATGCGAAGCATTGCACTCGAGTGTTGGGGTTGCCTCTGCACTTCGAGGTCTTCAAATCGGCACCGGTGTTGATCAAACTCACTACAGGCCGCGTCACTCCTTCGTCACTCCTTCGTCGAGATTCAGGATCAATCCGCTGACCGCCGTCCAAGCCGCGACCTCAACCGGATCGAGCGACGTGTCAACCACCGATTCTCCTGTGCGAATCACGGTGGCCGCTTCGTCCCGATGCTCACGATAATGCGCGAGATGCTGTTCGACGCTGCGTTTCAGTACGGCTGATTCTCGATCCGTCGGCTCGCGCGTCAGCACCGCTCGAAACGCGAATCGCAATCGACGATCGACATCCGCGCTGCCGCTCGTCAGCGTCCGCTCGGCCAACTTACGCGCGGCTTCGACGAAGCTTACCTCGTTGAGCAACGCCAGCGCCTGCAACGGGGTGTTCGTCCGAGTTTCACGCACGATGCAGGTCTCGCGGCCGGCCGCGTCAAACGTGACCATCACCGGTGGAGCGATCGTTCGCTTCCAGAAGACGTACAGGCCGCGGCGATAAAGTGCCGCCCCGTGATCTTGCACGTACTTCTCGGTACTTTGCAGATCATCCCACAACCCCTCCGGCTGATACGGCTTGATCGACGGCCCACCCAGTTGCTCGGTCAACAGCCCGCTCGCCGCCAGCGCCTGATCGCGCACCATCTCGGCCGACAACCGATTCCTCGGCCCGCGCGCGAGCAACCGGTTGTCGGGATCGCGAGCCAGTAACTCAGCGCTCGCTTGCGACGACTGCCGGTAGGTCGCCGAGGTGACCAACGTTCGGATCAAGCGTTTCATGTCCCAGTGAAGGGAAAAAGGATTACGGCCATCGGCCATCGGCTGACGGCTTTCGGCCGAACCACCAAATTCGGTCGCCAGCCAGTCGAGCAACTCAGGATGCGACGGCCAGTCGCCCTGTGATCCGAAGTCATCGACCGTCTTCACGATTCCTTGGCCGAAAAGCTGTGCCCAAAAGCGATTCACAGTGACTCGTGCCGTCAGCGTGTTCGCGGGATCGACTAACCAGCGGGCAAGGTCGAGTCGGCTGGCAATCTGTCGCCTGCTCATGGCATCCGAAATTCGGTCTGACGCCAACGTTGGCTTTCGAATGCGTGAGAGCTGTCCCCCCAAGCTCTTGGGCACATCGGCTGTGACTTCATCGCCCGGCCGGTCGTATGCACCACGAATTAAGACGCATGCACTTCGCGGGAGCGGAAGTTCCTGCATGACCATTGTCGTGGGGACTGTTTCCAGGAAGGCGTCACGTTCGAGATGCAAACGTGGTAGCTCGACAAACGGCTTCGATACTTCCGCCGTCGAGTGTGCGGCGAGAAACGCGGCCGTGAGTTTTAGCACCTGACCGACGGAACGGGGCTTGTCACCTTGCACGGCCAATTCCGAAACGCTTTCCGGTGTCGCCAAAATCGACACTTCCCCTTCGGAGAGTTCGACACCGAACAATCGCACGTCGTCGATCGCACCTCGGAACGGCGGAGTAAGACCTCCCGCGCCGACACGGAAAATGTCCTTTGATGCGAACGCCTGGTTCAGTTCATCCAGCAGAATTTTCTGGCGGGCATCCTCGCCATTGATCCAAAACCGAACGCCGACGGCGGTGCGCGAGCCGTCATACGTCACCGCGACATGCACCCACTCACCCGTCGGGACTGAAACGGCCGACTCGACTCGCAGAGCGTCGTCTAACCAGCGTTTGCAAAGATTGAGTTGCAGCTTGCTCTTTTCGAGGCACAGGTTGTAACCGTCCGCATTCGAGTCGTCGGACATGCGTGACAGAATCGTGCCGGTGTCCGATTCGGCGCGAATCCAGGCGGACATTGAGAACGGCTCAAAGAAACCGATGTTCGCGACATCGCCGACCGCGAACCGCCGCTCGCCGTCAAACATTGCGGCTTTGCCCAAGCGTCCCTCGCCCAACACGACCGGAACTTGATCAGCGGGCTTCAGGACCGGGGCACCGGATGTCGGTCCGAGCGGCTGCGGTTGTGCTCGACCGGGTCGTTGATCCTCAGCCGGCCGAGATGGTTTCGGTTGACCGTCCTCATCGAACGGCAATCGCAGAATCTCACCCCGCGTCACTGTCCAATCGACCGGCGGTTTGCCGATGAGCGACTTCTCCCAAACCGCTTGCTCGCGGCGAAGAGTGGGCTTCTGCTCGCGCGCTTGTTTCTCGGCGGCTGCGATGCGTGAGTCGAAGTTGTCGAGTTGCCGTTGCTGCTCGCGCGTCGGCGTCTTCACGAACGGCGGCGAGTTTCCGAACTTGACCGCTCGGCCGCGCTCGGGCACGTTGTTGAAGAACGCGAAGAGCTGGTAGTACTCGCGCTGCGAGAACGGATCGAACTTGTGGTCGTGACAGCGGCAGCACCCAAGCGTCAGGCCGAGCCACACGGTCGCCGTCGTGTCTACCCGATCGACGACGTACTCGACGGCGTACTCTTCCGGGATGATGCCACCTTCTGCATTGCCGCGGTGATTGCGATTGAACCCAGTCGCGAGCACTTGATCCATCGTCGCGTTCGGCAGCAGGTCGCCGGCGAGTTGCTCGATCGTGAATTCATCGAACGGCTTGTTGTCGTTGAAGGCGTCGATGACCCAGTCACGCCACCGCCACATGATCCGCTCGCCGTCCGATTGATAGCCGGACGTGTCCGCATACCGCGCCGCATCCAACCACGGTCGAGCAAACCGTTCGCCAAATCGCGGCGAGGCGAGCAGCCGATCGACGACTCGCTCGTAAGCATCCGGCGCGGCGTCGTTCAAGAACTCATCAATCTCATCCAACGACGGCGGCAGCCCCGTGAGATCAAGCGTCACTCGCCGCAACAGCGTCGCCTTGCTGGCCGACGGCGACGGATTCAATCCCTCGCGTTCGAGCCGCGTGAGGATGAAGCGGTCAACAGGATTTGAGATTTGTGATTTGTGATTTGAGATTTGAGCTAGCACTGGCCTCTTCGGCGGAATCAGCGACCAATGCTGCTCCCACTTCGCCCCTTGCTCGATCCAGCGACGAATCAATTCGATCTGCTGCTGACTCGGCTTCTTGCCGAGACTCGCCGGAGGCATTTGCTCGTCAGCGTCGGCCGATGTCAGCCGTCGAAACAGCTCGCTCTTCGCCAGATCACCGGCCACGAGCACGCGATGCCCGTCACGATCCGCAAAGAGTTGCTCGTCACTGTCGAGCCGCAAGTCCGCCTTCCGTTGCTTGGCATCGGGACCGTGACACTGAAAGCAGAACTCCGACAGGATCGGCCGCACGTCCCGATTGAATGAGACCGGGTCATCCTTTGATTCCGCTTGCGCCGCAGACCAACTCACCAATGCGAGAAGGATCGTAGCGAACGTCCGCATCACCCTGGAGTGCGGCGGCTTGACGCCGCCCTCCATTGGGTCGCGGTATCGCGGCCACAGCCACCACCGAATTCCGTCGTGAGCACTCTTCGTCTCGGCCATGTTTGATTCCCGGTCGGACTCGGATTCCGCGATCGAATGGAGGGCGGCGTCAAGCCGCCGCACTCCAGGTTACGTTCCTTTACGCTTCAGCTTGTCGTCGTTGTCTTTCATGAACTGCTTGAGTGAGTCGCTGAAGTCGAGTAGCCGAGTCCATTGCTCGATGTACAACGTGACTGGCATCCGTTGCAGGCCGTAGACGCTCATCGCTCCCTTCTCGCTGACCTTGCAGTACAGCGTGCCGCGAGCGGGCGCTTCGGTCATCAACAGTTTGCCGGCCTCTTCAGGGGTGATTTCGCCAGCGGCGACTTTTTTCAGGATCTCTTCTTTGGTCATTGGGCACTCCGTTGTTGGTGTTGCTGAATGAGAGTAGCCAGCGTTCGGGCTTGCGGATTCTAGCGGTCGGCCGATGTAGCCGCGAAGTCGCTGACTCCGAAACTCAACCTGCGCTGGAGTCGCGGCCGATCATCCCGATACGATGTCACCCCGTGGGAGGTTTTCATGCTGACGATTTTTGACGACGGACTTTCGCTCTGCGATCGGCTCAATCGGCGCGAGTGGATTCACGCCGGAAGTTTGGGTGTCGGTGGGTTGTCGCTCGCGCATTTGCTGGCGGCGAAGAACTCGGCGCGAGCGGCGAACTCGACTGCGATCAAAGGTGCAAATGGCTCAGCCGCGGCGTTTGGCAAAGCGAAGTCTGTAATTCTTTTCTGGCTGACCGGTGGTGTTCCGCAGCACGACACATGGGACGTAAAACCGAATGCCCCCGCCGAGATTCGTGGTTCGTTCGGTCCGATTGCCTCGAAGACGCCGGGGCTATTCGTCGGCGAGCTGATGCCGAAGACGGCGCAGCTCACCGACAAGATCGCCGTGCTGCGAGCGGTCGCGACCGGCGACAACGCGCACTCGTCGAGCGGCTATCAAATGCTGACCGGCGTGCCGCACATTCCTCTCAGCGCCGAGAGCGTGACGTCGAAAGCACCGAACCTCTGGCCGTGCGCCGATTCAATCGTTCGATCGTTGCGGCCGACCCGAAATGGTCTGCCGTCGTCGGTCGTGCTGCCCGAACACATTTGGAACGACGGCAATTTCCCGTGGCCGGGACAGGACGCGGGCTTTCTCGGACAGAAGCTCGACCCGTGGTTAATTCACTGCGATCCGAGTTCTCCACAATTCAAAGTCCCGGCGTTGTCATTCCCGGATGAGATCAATGCGCTGCGTTTCGATGCGAGACGTTCGCTGCTCGAACAGGTCAATCGGCATCTCGATACGACGCTGCAAGGGGGACAAGTGCAACGCTTCAACGACGACACTCAGCAAGCGATCGGATTGCTCAGTACATCGGGCGCGCGAAGCGCGTTCGATCTGTCGGCAGAACCAGATTCGGTGCGCGATCGTTATGGCCGGTCGCGGTATGCCCAGAGCGTGCTGCTCTCGCGGCGGTTGGTTGAGTCGGGCGTCTCGATCGTTCGTATCAATTGGACACGGATCAAAGATCAGCCGAATCAAGGTGGCTGGGACACGCACGCGACTCACGAGAAGGCATTGCAATCGTTCCTGATGCCGATCATGGATCAGTGCTACTCGGCGCTGTTGGAGGATTTGTCGCAGCGCGGATTGCTCGACGAAACACTGGTCGTGTGGCTGGGCGAGTTCGGGCACACTCCGAAGATCAACGGCAACGCCGGTCGCGATCACTGGGGCAACTGCTTCTCGATCGCGCTGGCCGGAGGCGGCATTCGCGGCGGCACTGTGTATGGCTCGTCCGATCGAGACGCCGCATTCCCCGTCGAAGGCCGAGTCTCCGCCGCCGACATGCTGGCGACGATCTATCACTGTCTCGGCTACGCCCCCGACACCGAAATGCACGACACGCTCGGCCGTCCATTCCCGATCAGCCGAGGCAACGTCATCGAGGCGGTGCTGTGATTGTCCGGCTGATGGCCGTGAGCCGTTGGCCGAAAGCTGTCATCCCAACCCATCGAGTCTGTCCGTGGACCCCGCCACTCGTTTCAAAATCGCGATCATCGGCGGAGGCATCTCCGGTCTTTCGGCCGCGCTGCGAGCACACGAACTCGCACAGCAATCTGGCCGCGAAGTCGCGATCACGATCTTCGAAGCGTCGCCTCGATTGGGCGGAGTGCTGCGAACGGAGCGAATCGGCGAGTATCTCGTCGAACACGCGGCCGACATGTGGATCACCAACAAGCCGGAAGCGACTCGTCTGTGCGAGAAGCTTGGCCTCGCGGATCGACTGATCCCGACGGTTGAAGAGTTTCGCCGATCGCTCGTGCTGCGCGATGGCCGAGCACATCCGGTTCCTGAAGGTTTTCAGTTGATGGTTCCGGAGCAAGCCTGGCCGATGCTCTGTTCGCCGCTGCTGAGCTGGCGCGGCAAGCTGAGGTTGATGTCTGAATTCTTCATCCGAGCACGCCGCGACGGAGCTGACGAAAGTCTTGCCGACTTCGTTCGTCGTCGCTGCGGACGGGAAGCGTTCGAGCGACTCGTGCAACCGCTCGTCGGCGGCATCTACACCGCCGACCCAGAAAAGCTCAGTCTGAAGGCGACGCTGCCGCGCTTCATCGAAATGGAACGGCAACACGGTAGCCTGATCCACGCCGCTCTGCGGCAGTCGCGACAACGTTCAACGGCTGAGTCGTCCGGAACAAGCGGTGCGCGATACGGCTTGTTCGTCAGCTTGCCGAACGGAATTGAAGAACTTGTTGCTGCGCTCACTCGCCGAGTTGCCGAGTTCGCCGACGTCCGCTGCGGAGCGTCAATTCAATCTGTGCGGCCGACAGCCGGAGGATGGGCACTCCTGCCCGTCTCTTCGCCGAAAAACACAGACGGGCAAGAGTGCCCATCCTCCAATTTCGACGCCGTTATTCTCGCCGTTCCGTCGTTCATCGCCGCGAGTCTGCTTGCCAACGGTTGCCCCGCGCTGTCATCCGAGTTGACTCGTATCGAATACGCCTCGACCGTCGTCGTCGCCAGCGGACACAAGCTGACCGACATCGAACATCCGCTCGATGCCTTCGGTCTCGTCGTACCGCATATCGAGCAACGCAAACTGCTGGCCGTCTCTTTCACTAGCCGCAAATTTCCTGGTCGAGCACCCGATGGCCGAGTCCTGCTTCGGACGTTCATCGGCGGAGCGTTGCAGCCAGAACTCTGCGACCTGGACGATTCTGCGATCATCGACCTCGTGCGCCGTGAGTTGACTGAACTACTCGGCGTGCGCGGCGATCCTGACTTCATCCGCGTGTTCCGTCACTCGCGAGCGATGCCCCAATATCACGTCGGACATCTTGATCGCCTCACCCGCATTCAAGCCGAGTTGGCGAACTACTCCGGCATCGCACTTGCCGGCAACTACCTCACCGGAGTCGGCATCCCCGATTCCATCGCCAGTGGCGAAGCCGCAGCAGAAGCAATTGTGAAGTTATCCGAGCACGCAGAAAAAGTAGACGAGTCACTCCGTGACTCGAACATGCCGGTCACGGAGTGACCGGTCTACTGTCTGTTGTCCTTCGACCGCAGACGAATGGTGCTACTTGGCTTTCGGCTTCAAGTGCTTGTCGAAGAACGCCAGCACCAGCGGCCGGAGATCTTGCTGTTTCGGTTGCAGATCAAACGTGTGCGGAGCATCGGGGACGAGAATCAGTTCGTGTTCGACGCCGGCCTTCTTCAACGCAGCGGCGAGAATTTCGGATTGCTCGACCGGGACCGTCTTGTCGGCGGTGCCGTGCAGGATCAGGAACGGCGGGTCTTTCGGATCGGCGTGCGTGATCGGTGACGCGAGCTTGTAAAGATCCGGAATCTCGTCGCGATTCTTGCCGAGCATCGCCAATGCGCTCTTGCTGTCGCGGACTTCGCCGGCTCCGTACATCGGGACGGCACATTGCACGGCGCAGGAAAACTCGCCCCACGGTTCCTTGGGATCGAGTCCGTCATCGGGGCCGGTCAATGCCAGCAACGACGTGAGATGTCCGCCCGCCGAACCGCCGATGACGCCAATGTGATCGGGGTCGATCTGCAATCGCTTGGCGTTGGCTCGCAGCCAGCGGACGGCGGTCTTGCAGTCGTGAATATTCTGCGGCCACGACGGCTTGTCATCGGTCGCCAACAAATAGTCGATGCTCATGCCGACGTAGCCATTCAAAGCGAGCGTCGTGCCGATATTCAATTCGCGAGCGGCATCGCGCTGCCCGCCGGTCCAACCCCCGCCATGAATGATGACGACCGCCGGCGAAAGCGTCGCCGCCGCACGATTCAGTGGAACGTACAAGTCCGCTTTCTCGTTGCGACCATCGGCGAGGTAACGGACGCCGCGCTCGATCAAAACTTTGTCGGCGAGCGTCGTCTTCAACTTCGTATCCGCCTCGGCCAGAGTCTTCGTCGCTTCGGCGTTACTGATGTCACGGACGAAAAGATTCCTCCACCGAATCTCTCCGCCGTGAGTTTGCAAATGGATCGGGCCTTTGGCCGGGATCGACTTCGAGCGGTCGGCGTAGTTCTGCATGACAGCGTCATCAACAACCAGCTTGTCGTTAAGCCAGACCCAAGTCCGCGACTCGATCTGCCGAATGCGGAACGAATTCCATTCGCCGAAGGGCTTGTCAGCGACGACCAGCGGATCGCGTCCCGGAGTTCTCGGCAGATTGTTGAACAACCCACCTGAGCCCCGATTCGGATTGCGGTCGGGGGCCGTGTGCAAGCTCGGCTGATTGCCGTCCCAAATCTGCACCTGCGGCAGTCCGCGCAGATAAATCCCGCTGTCTGCCTTCGCGACCGTTTTGTATTCGATCAGGAACTCGATATCGCCGTAATCCGCATCGGTCGTCGCATACGGCCCGTGCCCATCGTTCACCAACTCGCCGTTCTCGACGCGCCAGTGAGTCGG
>JAYVQJ010000281.1:0-2457 GCA_043777235.1 Planctomycetia bacterium | reverse complement strand
TCAACCGGCTCACAAGCGCGGCCCAACAGCTTCGCGACGGATTCGTCGATCAACCGCTGGTAGGTCTCGGACCCGGCCGTGTGACTGCCGACCATGTCCTGATCTTTGTCTTTGAGCACGCGCGCGTACTGATAACCGCGACATCCTGCGATGGTAGCGACGCTACCGGCAAACGCCGTCAGGCCCAGGCTCAAGAAGTTTCGTCTGTTCATTTGGGAATCCCTTCCCCGATTTCGTCGCGGTCGAATCGAGCGCGGCCGCGCGCTGGCGCGAATCCTTTCGCACCTTTAGTTTCATCGTCTGGCCAGAATAGAAACTCAAACCAGACTGCTCATCGCGCGGGATCGTAAGAGTCTTAGGCAAGTGCGCGGAGAGGAGATTTGGGGAACCGGGAAACCGGGGAACCGAGAACGGAGAATGCAAAATAAGGAGAGAACAGGCAGGCTGGTCTTGCGATGGCAATTTAGGGGAATTGGCGACTCGCGACGCTGAGCGTGGGTGCGGTTCCTTGTGCGAGTCCGATCGAAGAGAGAGCAAGCCTCGCATGGAATTCGCGAGAGTTCATCAATCTCAAGCGGCAATTTCTCGTTCCGTCTTTTCGGAATAGTCCGAGGAACGGGATGAGGCCGACGATCCGAATCAATCGGGCCGAGTGACTCATCGGGTATTGAGCCTGCGATTTCGTGTCCCGATGCCGGAGGCCATTCCGGCTTGAGCAGCTTGTCGCGTGCTAGAGTTGCAGCCCTTGGAATCCCGAAATCGGGGAACCGATGAAGAAGAGCCGGCAATCCGTCGGCCACGCAGCGTATGACGGTGCGTCCGTTTCCGTTTTGAGTTCTCCGTTGTCCGCTTCCCGGCCCGACCCATGATTTCTGTCCAACAACTCACGAAGGGATTCGAGGATCTGCGTCGCGGCTGGGTCGCGGCGTTGGATCATGTGAGTTTTGATGTGCAGTCCGGTGAGATCTTTGGACTGCTCGGTCCCAACGGAGCCGGCAAGACGACCTGCCTGCGGATTCTCAGCACAGTGCTGCGTCCGTCGAGCGGGATCGCAACGGTCTCGGGCTACGACGTCGTGACGCATCCGACCGAGGTACGGAAGCGGATTGGATTCATGTCGAACAACACCGGCATCTACGACCGCATGACCGCATACGAAATGGTCGAGTACTACGGCCGGCTGTACGGCCTGTCGGACGAGCTGTTGAAAGTACGGCTCGAACGGCTATTCGACACTCTGCAAATGAACGACTTCCGCGATGTGCTGGGAGCGAAGATGTCGACCGGGATGAAGCAGAAGGTTTCGATCGCGCGCGCCATCGTTCACGATCCGCCGGTCATCATCTTCGATGAACCGACCTCAGGACTTGATGTGCTGGTTGCTCGCAAGGTGCTTGCGACGGTGCAGTCGCTGAAGGATCAGGGGAAGTGCATCATCTTCTCGACGCACATCATGCGCGAGGTGGAAAAGCTCTGCGACCGTATCGCCATCATCCACAAGGGCGCGATCTTGGCGATGGGGACTCTGCCGGAACTTCAGGAACAGCATCACCAGCGCGACACGGAAGAATTGTTTTTTGATTTGATCGAACGCTACGACTCGACAATGACGACCAACGAAGCAATGGCCTCATGAATTGGCACAACGTCAAATTGATCTTCCTGCGAGAAGTGCGAGACCAGCTTCGCGATCGGCGGACGCTGTTTGTGATTCTCGTGCTACCGCTGTTGCTGTACCCCGCGCTGGGGATCGGCATGGTGCAGATGACGTTGTTAGTTCATGAACAGCCACGAACCGTCGTGATTCTCGGCGAGAAACACTTGCCTCCGCCGCAACTACTGGACGGCGAACAGTTCGCTTCGAGTTGGTTCATGAACCCCGCGGATGCCACGAAGCTGCGGGTCATCACGGACGCCTCCGTCGAAGCGGGTAAGACGGGGGTCACTCCCGAACAAACCAAGCTCATCGATCAAGCCCTGCTGCTACGGTCGCGCGTCGAAGAGCACGCGGCCATCGAATTGGAACTCAAACGGGCCGAAATCCATTTGACGGATCGCTTGAAAAACCCGGCCGATGTTCCGAACGAATCGCTCGCCGAAAATCAGAAGCGCATCCTGGAGCTAAAAGCGAAGCTCCATCAATTCGACCACGAACTCAACGGCCTTTTCAAATCCAGCCAAATCCAAGTCTTGATCGTTGTCCCCGAGGGTTTCAAAGAGAACATCGAGCGTGTCAATCAAATGATTGCCAAACGCGATTCGGGCAATCAATCCGACCTCTCGTACGCTCGGCCCACGATTGTCAAAAACCGAGCCGACGACAAGTCGGGCGGCGCATATTCGCGGGTCCGAGAAGTCTTGGACGCTTGGGAACATGAAATCCTGCGGCAGCGTTTGTCGAACGCGGGGTTGCCTCAAGAGCTTCCCAACCCGATCGGTTCTGCTCCGTTGGATCTC
>JAYVQJ010000280.1:0-9534 GCA_043777235.1 Planctomycetia bacterium | reverse complement strand
TTTCACATTTACGCGAATGACAACCTCGATCGTCCCGAACGAATGGGGAAGATCGACGCGATCAAAAATCACATGGGCAACTTCTACGACTGCACGCTCAGTCGCAAGACGCCGATCTCCGACGTCGTCAGCCAGCACCGCTCGGTCAGCCTGTGCCATCTCGGCAACATCGCGATGCGAGTCGGCTCGAAGTTGACCTGGAATCCCGAGACCGAGCAATTCGTCGATTCGGCCGTCGCGACCAAACTCTTGAGTCGTGAACAACGCAAAGGGTTCGAGATCGGCTGAGCATGCTCAATCAATCTCGTTCCCACGCTCCGCGTGGGAACGAGATTCCAAAAGTAACCCGAAGTGTGAGCGAGGGAGTCGGGACATCCACGGTGAAATTGCCCCTCGCTCACGCTTCGGGTTACTTTTGAAACGGCCCCGATGCAACTTGGAACGGCTGGTCGCAGGCAGCTACTCGCGGACGATGGTGGCGATGGCAGGCAGCATGGTCTTCTTGTCCGTCGAGAGGAAGTAAGGCAACGGCTGCCCGAACGCGAAGCCTCGGAATTGCTCGAACATGCTCTTGCGGACATTCTCCGCATTCAATTCGCCGCGAGCGCTGACGGTTCGAGGGAAGTACTCAAAGGAGTGCTTCCACAGCGACACGGTCTTGTCGCTGGTCCATTCGAGATTGACCAGGGCCTTGGTCCCTTCGACGGCGGGCTTCCCAGTGTTTGCACCGAAGCCCTGCTGAAATTGGGCTCCAGCGGCCTCGCCGTATGTGACCTTGAACACGAGCGGCTGATCATCGGCGAGCTCAAAGCCGGCGCTGTCGAGCATGTCGCGGTACATCGTCTCCAAGACCTTTTTCGTCTCCTCTGGCGTTCCGAATCGCAGCTTGTCGATCTGCACTGCAAGGCTCACCTTTTGTCCCGGCTTGAGCAATGCCTCGACACCGCTGTCGCCCGACAACGATTGAGCCAACGTCGACGAGCTTGCCGGGAGCGGCAGCATCGTGATCTTCGAGACGCCGCTCTTGCCGCCGATCGTCAGAAAGCCGCCGGGCACGGGAAGTCGTCGCCGCGAATTGTCGAGGTCGTATTGATTCGGAGCGGTGTAGCACAGCCACAGCCGTCGGCCACTGACGGGATCGAGCACCATCGTCCCACCGAGCAACAGCCCACTCGCGTCCGGCAGCCATTCCATCGGTGGCCCCTGATAGAGCACACCCGGAACGAAGTCCGCGAAATAGACCGGGTAGCGGTGCTCTTGCAACTCTTTGCCGTTCGCAACATCCATCAACACCAAGCGACTGGCCGGGTACATGCTCAAGGCGACCGCCAGCTTGTCTCCCTTCGGCGAGAACGCAATCGCTTCGATCGAATCGTTCGGATTGCGACCGATCGTCTGACGAGCCACAAGCTGGCACGTCTTGAGATCGTAGACGACGAGGTCGCCACGAGATCCTCGCCCGGAACTCGCCAGATAGCGCCGGCCGGGACTGAACGCGGCTTGAGCGAACTCAAACAGGGCATCGTCTCCCGATTGAGCGACCTGCTCACCGGACTTCAGATCGAAGACTCGGAAACGGTGCGTGAACTGTTTCTTGTCGGCGGTCAGATTGCCCGACATGTACGTCACGATCCGATCACCCGGCAGGAAGTCGGCGAATTGCAGAACCATGCCGGCGACATCGGCCGTGATCTGCCGCACAAGCTGACCGGTTTCGATCGACCAGACATCAATCTTGGTGGGTTTGTCCTTTTCGACCACACGGCCCAGAAACATTTTCCCGTCGGAACTCAACCGCCGTTCGGTCATCGGCCCCGTCTTGTTCTTCATGCTGCCAAGCTTCTGACCGGTGACCAAATCCCAAACCTGAACCGATCGCACTTCGGCACTCGCTTCAAGATCGGCGAAGAGCGGACTCGGTGTCGTCGGAAACAGGGCCTCGTCCGGTCCTCCGTAGACGTCGATTTTTCCCTTCCAACTCTCTGGCCACTCGATCGGCTGCGGCGGCGCATCGGCGGTGACGCTCCACGCAACGGCGACCGGAGCCTTCGGTGCTGTCGATGTGTTTGCCGAAGTTGTGCCGGTTGTCGTCGCGGGCGGCACCCCTGTTACCGGAGGTGTCATCGCCGCTCCCGGAGCCACATTGGCTGGGGGAGCTGGCTGTGCGACCTGAGCGGGATCATTCTTTCCCGACATCAGCACAATGCCGACGACTGCAACGACGAGCAGGACACCTCCGCCAATTCCGATGGCCAACCACGGCGGCGACGACGATTTCTTGCTCTTCTTCTTGCCTTTTGAGCCGCTCGCTTTGCGCGGCCGTACGACAGGCTCGTCATCGTCCTCGTCGATTGGAACGGTGACGATCTCTTTACAGCCCGGACAGCGGACACGCTTGCCCGCCTTCTCATCACCGACGCCAAACACCTTTGAACACGAATCGCATGTCACGCGAATCGACATGACAGACTCCCGAAGTTCTACAAACAGGTGAGAACGAAAACTTGTAACACGCCCACCGCAAACGCTCGTAGGACGGCCTTCCCAGGCCGTCACGGAGCGAGGCCACTTCACGACGGCCAAGGAAGGCCGTCCTACGCCGAATCGACTTGGCCCAGCGAGTTATCCCGATGCTTGCCGCGATTGTGGCGCGGCACCTACTCTTTGTCGAACAAAGTGTGATCAACCGCCACCGACACCGAAAGGACCACCATGAGTCAGCGAATTGTGATGCGCACCGGAGAAGCCCTCGTCGAAGCCGCCCCCGCTTGGTCGGCTGCCGAACCTGAAGTCGTCATCGGCGAATTGGATGGTCCGGTCGGGTACGCGATCGCGAACATGATCGGCGATCAGTCCAAAGGGCACTCGAAGGTTTTCGCGATTCTGAATTGCGACGTGCAGGTTCGGCCGACAACGGTGATGGTCAGCAAAGTCACGGTCAACAACGAGAAATACACGAACATCCTGATGGGGACCGTGCAGGCCGCGATCGCGAACGGAGTGCTCGACGCCGTCCGAGCGGGTGACATCCCGAAAGAGAAAGCTAACGACTTGGGAATCATCGTCTCGGTTTGGCTCGATCCGAGCGTCGTTCACGAGAAGATCGACCACACGATTCTGTTCCAAACGCATCGGGCCGCGATCGCCAAGGCGATCCACAAAGCGATGCACAACGAACCGTCAATCGACTGGTTGCTCGAAAACCAAGAGAAGACGACGCACTGCTTCCATCAAATGGCGCTCGACGGGCAGATTTGACGTGGCGGATGCACGCCCTGGAGTGCGGTGGCTCAACACCGCCCTCCATTCAAGTGCCACAAGGCTTTCCAACGTCGTAAGACAATCGGATTGAGAGCCGGTTTCCGGCGGACGTCTTTTGCACGATCGGGATTCAATCGGTCTTGAATGGAGGGCTTCGTCAAGCCGAAGCACTCCAGGGTTGGCAGCAGTGCCACGTCAGTCTTCCGAGCGCAGTTCGTTTTTCCAATCGTCATCGTCGAAGTCTTCTTCTTCGATGGGCTCACCGTGCGCGGTGTGTTCCTGCCCGAAGCCCGGTTCGGGCGAGCGGCGTTCGGCGGCTTGCTCGCGCTGGCGGAGGTAGAGCTTGACCGGGACTTCGTGGAACGGGAGTTCTTCGCGAATCACGCTCAACAAGTAGCGCTGCCACGAGTTGTCGAACAACTCGGGGTTGTTGCATTTGCAAACGATCGTCGGCGGTTCGGTGCCGACCTGCGTCGCGAAGAAGATCTTCGGCGTCTGATTACGCCGCACGGGCGGGCGGTTGCGTATCACGGCGGCGCGAATGACGCGGTTGATCTCGCCGGTCGAGACGCGGGTGCGTGCCTGCTTGAAGATGTTCTGGGCGAGGTTGATCAGCTTGTGAACGTTGCGGCCAGACTTCGCCGTCAGGAACGCGACCGGTGCAAACCTCAGCGAGCCGAATTGATTGGCGAGGTACTCGCTCCAGCTTTCCATCGACATCTCTTCTACTTTGGCCAAGTCCCACTTGTTGATGACGAAGATCACCGGCTTGTACTGCGAGACAATCTCGTCCACGAGTTGCTTGTCGACACGCGAGACGGTCTCGGTCGCATCGAAGAACATGAAGACGACGTCCGCTCGGCGGATGCTCTTTTGGGCGCGGACCATGCCGTAGAATTCGATGTCGTTGGCGAGACTCTTTCGTTTGCGGACGCCGGGCGTGTCGATGGCCAGCAGTCGCAGACCGTCGATCTCGAAGCGGACGTCGATGCTGTCGCGCGTCGTGCCGGGAATCTCCGAGACGATGCAGCGCTCTTCTTCAGCCAGGGCATTGATGAAGGTGCTCTTGCCGACGTTACGGCGGCCGACGATCGCGAACTTCAACTCCGGGTCGGTGGCCAGCGCAAATCCATCGGTCGATTCTTCGTCAGTCGGCTGCGGAAGCGTTGCCAGAATCGCTGCGACGAGCGTCTCACGGTTGCGATTGCCGAGGACGCTGGTCGTGACCGTCGGCCCGTTGAGTAATCGGTAGAACTGCGGGACTTCGTCTTCGGTCCTGGGCGAGTCGCACTTGTTGACGACCAGCAGTTTGGGTTTGTTGATCAGCCGCAGCCGATCGGCAACGACTTGATCGAGCGGCATCGGTCCCTCTTGGCCATCGACGACGAACAGAATTAAGTCGGCGCGGTCGATGCCAATTTGGATTTGCCGCTCGACGTCCTCCGACAGATCATCGCGATCAACGATGCCGATGCCGCCGGTGTCGATCAGCTCGAAGTAGCGATCTCCCTCGCTCATCAAATAGCTGACGCGGTCGCGAGTCACACCGGGAGTCGGATCAACGACAGAAACCAGCTTGTGAGCGAGCCAATTGAGAATCGAACTTTTGCCGACATTCGGCCGGCCAATGATGGCCACTTGCGGGACAGGCATAGGAGGGGATCACGAAATCGAGGCGAGTTGTTCAGTGAAACGGGCGAAGTCTATCCGCTGGGCGGCGCGGTGACGACGCTGTAGCCTACGAATCATGTCCGCGAAGCCAATCAACTTGATCGAAGAACTCCGTCGCTGGTGCCCGGCCGCACTCGATGCGGCTGCCGCTTCGCCGGATGAGTCGCCGACTCTCGCGGAATCGGAGGCGTACTGCTGCCAACTGGCGACGTCGCACTACGAGAACTTTCCGCTGATCGCTCGACTGTTGCCGAAGAACCTGCGGCAGCCGTTCTTCAATGTTTACGCCTACTGCCGCTGGTCCGACGATCTCGGGGACGAGTTGGGAGACCGCGATCTCTCGACGCGGATGCTCGCTTGGTGGCGCGGCGAGTTGGCTCGGTGCTGGGCCGGTGAAGAGATGTCGCATCCGGTGTTTGTCGCGTTGCAGCGGACGGCTCGCGAGTTTGAACTCGATCGGCAACCGTTCGACGACTTGCTGACGGCATTCGAGCAAGATCAGCGAGTCGCTTCGTACAACTCGTTCGACGAACTGCTCGGCTATTGCCGCAACAGCGCGAACCCCGTCGGACGGATTGTGCTGCGGCTGTGTCGCTGCGACGACGAGCGATCGGTTGCGCTGTCGGATTCGGTCTGCACCGGCTTGCAGTTGGCAAACTTCTGGCAGGATGTCGCTCGCGATGCGGACATCGGGCGGACGTATTTGCCGCTCGATGGTTGCGAGCGGTTCGGGTACTCGCGGGAGGATTTGGCGGATCGAGTGACGAACGAGGCGTTCGTCGAGCTGATGCGGTTCGAAGTCGCGCGTGCTCGTGAGTTGCTGCTGGCGGTGCGTGAACTCGCTCCGCGATTGCGCGGTCGATTGCAAGTGGTCATCGAACTCTTCGGCGAAGGAGGGCTGCGCATCTGCGATCGGATCGAAGCGATCGGCTTTCGCGTGTGGGAACAACGCCCCGTCGTGACGAAGTGGGACGCAGCGGGATTGTTGCTGAAGTGTCTGGGCCGCGCGCTCGGTCGGAAGGTGGCGGCATGAGTCGAACATCTCTCGACGAGAGCTACTCCCATTGCGAACGGCTGGCGAAACGGACGGCCGGCAATTTTTATTATTCGTTCTGCGGCCTGCCGGTTCCGCAGTTCAAGGCGATGTGCGCGTTGTACGCCTTCATGCGCGTGACCGACGATTGGGGTGATGACGCGGGCCGTCCGCACATTCAGCGTGCCGCCGACTTGGACGCTTGGGAACGATCACTGACCGACGCCTTGCAGCCGAGTTGGTCCGATGCGGAAGCAGCCGGCTGGTCCGAGTCGGCCCGCGCGGTTCTCCCAGCGATGCGCGACGTCGTCCATCGGTTCGAGATTCCTCACGAGCATCTCTTCGCCGTCGTGCGCGGCGTGCGGTCCGATTTGGAATTTGAACTGACCAGCACTTCGGTGAGCCGGGCGGCGTCAGCCCCCGAACAGATTGCATCGAACGACAACGTCCGGAGACTGACGCCGCCCTGCTCGCCAATCGAAGTGGCTCGCTTCGAGACTTTCGATCAACTCGCGGACTACTGCTATCTCGTCGCCGGAGCGGTTGGGTTGTGCTGCATTCACATCTGGGGCTTTCACGGCGAGCAAGCCGTGCAGCGCGCGATTGACTGCGGCACCGCGTTCCAACTGACGAACATCCTGCGCGACGTCGGCGAGGACGCCGCCGCCGGTCGCGTGTATCTTCCGGCCGATGACATGCAGCGGTTCGGAGTCACCGTCGAGGACTTGCTCGCCCAGCGCTACGACGATCGGTTTCGCAGCCTCATGGCGTTTGAAGCCGAGCGAGCGAAATCGTTCTACGACTCCGCCGAGCAACTGCTGCCGTGCCTGGAACCTCACGGCCGGCCGATTCTGAAGGCGATGTTGCAGATTTACGGCGGTCTGCTAACGGAAATTGAGCGGCGGCAATTTAACGTCTTCGGCAAACACGTTTCGCTGCCTCGTTGGCGCAAGCTGTGGATCGCGGCCGAGGCGTTGATTCATCAACGCTGGCTGGGTTGAGCTACCGAATCGTCTCCATCGACATCCAATCCAGTTCATCTCGGCTCAGTCGAGATCGGAGGAGTTGCAGATTCCAGATTTCAACGGCGTGGCCGGAACAGCGAGCCAACGAGTGTCCGTCCGGGCTGAAGCGGAGCGGACCGATGGCGGAACGATCGCCGGAAGTCATGACCGCGAGTTCTTGAAAGGACTTCTTTTCGATCAAGTGGACTTCGTGATTGGACGGCGTAATGGCGAAGACATGGCCACCGGGGCTGATCGCATACGCTCCCGGAGCGTCGGACGCATCGGTGCGGAGCATCTCCCAAAGTGTCTTTCCCGATTCCGTATCGAGCAGTCGAAAGCGACGGCTCTCGCCGATCAGCAGAGTCTCGTTGTCGGGAGCGAAAGCGGATTGGGCGCTGACTGCCTCTGGCCACACGTCGCGGATCAACTGGCCGGTGAACGCATCCCACAAGCGCACGCCGGCTCCGTGGAAGAGAGACGTTGTCAACCAGCGACCGTCGGGGCTGACGGAGACAAAACTCACCGGCACTCCGCAGTCGATGTTGACTGCCGCATCGGGTTGAGCGGCGTGCCAGATCCGTACCTGTTGGTTGTCGATGATCGCGGCCACCGTGCGCCCATCGGGGGTCGAGGCGAGATATCGTTGAGCCGAACGGAATGTCCCGGAATGCAACGTCGTCATCGCGCCGAATTGCTGTGTGTCGGGCGTGAAGGGGAGCATCTCGATTCCGGAATACGTTCCGCAAAAGAGGGCCGGCTGCTGACCGTGCTGACCGAAGACGGCGCTGTAGCAGTTAGTCGCGTGATGTTGCCGCAACCGGCCCGTCGCGACGTCGATCAAGTTGACTCCTGTGGAAGACACGACTGCCATCGTGTGGCCGTCGCTGGAAAACTCCGCTTGCGAAATCAAATCCCCTTTCGGCAGCGGCAGGTCGATGCGACGGAACTCCTCGCCGCGATGAACTCGGAACAATGAGACGCTACGACTGTCGTACAACGCGACCTTGGGTGTCTCCGGCAAATCGGCATCGAGGAATCGCGAGAAGCGACCGACGGACATCGTCGCCAAACGGCCTTTGTGCAAGTCCCAAATCTCGGTCTCTTCGTGAGTCGTTTCGATCGCCAGCAAGCGGTCGTCGGGGCTGAAGCCGAACTTGCGAACATGTTCGTGACGAATCGGCGTGAGTCGTTGTTGCAGCGAGTCCCACACAACGACGCTGCCATCGGAATGTCCGGCGGCCAGCCAGCGACCGCCGCGCGACCACGCGACGGCCACTCGTTCATCCGGCAGAGTGAACGACGTCACGGCCGCTCCGGTTGTGAGATCCCAAATCGAGATTTCGGTGTTCGGCGCGGCGGCTCGCAGGAACGTCACTTGGTTCGGCTGCGGGCCGGAGATCGTGTTGATCGGCACGAACGGCAGCGAGAACGCGCGAACTTGTTCGCGAGTCTTCAAGTCGAAAATGCGGACCTCGCCCGCTTGTCCCGCTGTGGGCGAAGTGCCAGCAGTGAAGTGCGCGGCATCCACAAACGCGATGACCTGTTGGCCATCGTGCGTGAAATCTGAGTACGGCAGGCCCGGCTCCATTGGCACGGTGAAGACGATCTCGCGCGAATCCAAATCCCACACGACAATCTGGTCACGACCGTAGGCAATGTTTTGAACCATCAACCAACGACTGACCGGGCTGAAGATCGAATAGTTCGACGTCCCTTGCCCCTCGAATGGCGGAGGCAACGTGAATTCCAAGCGACCGCTCGCGTCGTGAATTTCAATCCCCGCTTCGACTCCCGTCCGTGCGTAACGATCCCCTTGCGGACTGAACTCCAGATGCACGCGGTAGGACTCGTGCGTGTTCCGTTTGATCAGCGACAGATCGTCTTGCAGCGCGAGGCATGCGATGACTTCATCGCGCAGCAGCTTGCGATCCGCTTCATAGATCGTCAAATCACGACCGAGTTCCACCGCGCGATCGATCAATTTCATCGCCTCGTCGCGGCGACCGGCTCGATCGGTGCGACGAGTCAGGCCGACTTGAGCGACCAGCGATTGCCATTCGTTGTGCCGAGCTTTCCGTTCGCTCTGCTTCGCTTCGTCGCGAGCCTTCGCCACTTCGTCCCGTTCGATCTTCAATCGCCCGGCCATCGCCCAGCCGACAGCGGCCGCGATCAACAGCAGTAACAAGCCGGCCGCGACAAGCTGACGATTGCGTCTTGCCCAGCAAGCCGCGTGCTCCAACAAGCTCGGCGGCTTCGCGTGGATCGGTTCGTCATCGAGGAATCGCCGCAGGTCGTCCGCCAACTCCTGAGCCGAATGAAACCGGTCGGCCGGATTCTTCTCGATCGCCTTGTGGATGATCGTCTGCAACGGCTTCGGCACATCAGCCCGCGCGCGACGCAGCGGCCGAGGCGATTCAAAAATGATCCGCCGCAGCAACTCGCCCCGATCAGTTTCAGGAAACGCCGGCTCGCCCGCGAGCAACTCGTACAACGTCACGCCGAGCGAATAAATGTCGGTCCGATGATCGACCGGAATCCGCCGAGCCATCGCTTGCTCCGGGC
>JAYVQJ010000279.1:0-9549 GCA_043777235.1 Planctomycetia bacterium | reverse complement strand
TACGTTCGCACGCACGCCGATGGCGTGGCGGTTAAGCAACTAATCCGCCAAGCCCGAAGCTGGATGGGAGCGGGACAATTGACAAAGTGCATTGTGTGCCCCTTCATCCGATTCCGTTTGGCCGATAGCCTTCCAACCGAATCACGCCACCACGGATGCCGCTGTATGAAACACGTCGCTGTTCTAGGTTCGACCGGGTCGATCGGCACGAATTGTTTGCAGGTACTCGAAGCCTTGCCCGACCGCCTGTCGCTGGCGGGACTCACCGCGCATCGACGTTGGCAAGATTTGGCGACGCAAACTCGATCCACTCATCCTCGCTGGGCCGTCGTGACGGACGATTCGCTGCGGAACGAAGTCGATCGCTCGGCGTTCTCAACGCGAACCGAAGTGTTGTTCGGCGAGAGCGGCACCGAAAAAATTTGCTCAGCCCCCGAAGTCGATGTCGTCGTCAGCGCGATTGTCGGAGCGGCCGGCCTGCGCGGAACGTGGGTCGCACTCGAATGCGGCAAGACCGTTGCCATCGCGAACAAAGAAACACTCGTCGTCGCCGGGCCGCTGGTCATGGACTTGGCTGCACGGACGAAGGCAACTCTTCTGCCGGTCGATTCCGAACACAGCGCGATCTTCCAAGCGTTGCAATCCGGGCGAGCAACCGAAGTCAAACGTGTCGTCCTCACTTCAAGCGGCGGCCCGTTTCGTGGTCGAACATTCGCTCAGCTTCAAAACGTCTCGCCGACCGAAGCGCTGGCGCATCCGACCTGGAACATGGGACCGAAGATCACGATCGACTCGGCCACGATGATGAACAAGGCTCTGGAAGTCATCGAAGCCAAATGGCTGTTCGGCCTGCGTGACGATCAGATCGACGTGGTCGTGCATCCGCAGTCGATCGTGCATTCGTTCGTCGAGTTCATCGACGGCAGCGTGATCGCTCAACTCTCGCCGCCGGATATGCGGCTGCCGATTCAGTACGCCCTGACGTACCCCGACCGCTGCGAGTCCATCGCCACTAAGCTCGATTGGCGCAAATCGTTTGATCTGCACTTTGAGCCGCCCGATCTCGACGCCTTCCCCGCCTTACGATTGGGCTTCGAGGTCGCGTCGCGCGGCGGCACTTGCGGAGCGGTACTCAACGCGGCCAACGAAGCCGCAGTCGAGCGATTCCTTGTGGGACGTCTCGGATTCTGCGATATCCCGCGCGCGTGCCGAGCGATCCTTGACCAACACGACTTCGATCGGTCCCCGTCGCTCGAAGAATTACTGCGGCTCGACCGTTGGGCACGCCACGAAGTTTCCAAGTGGTCGTGAACTCGGCCCGCAGACTCTGACCGATCACACTTCCGGAAGAGCGAACCGATGATTCTTCAACGACACCAACAGTCACGCGACATTTCATTTCTTCATCTGCTCGTTGCGGTTCTCGCCGCAACGCTGGTGCCCCCCGACGGATTCGGCATCGCTCGCTCCGCTGAGCCTGCGTTGTCGGCTCCCGATGCGGTCGGCTTTCAAAAGATCATCGCACCGTTCGTCAAAACGCATTGCGTTCGTTGTCATGGGCCGGAGAAGAAAGAAGGCAATCTCCGAGTCGATCAGCACCTCAAGAATGAATTCGTCGATCCGGCCACGAAAGAAAAATGGGGCGAGGTCGTCAATGCGCTCAACAGCCACGAGATGCCGCCCGAAGGAGAACCGCAGCCGAAACCGGAGGAAGTTGCGAAGGTCGTCGATTGGATCACCGAGCAAATGGTGCGAGCCGAACTGGTCCGCCGCGACGGCCAGATTGTGCTGCGGCGTCTGAACCGGGACGAGTACCGCAACACGATTCGCGATTTGATCGGCATCGACTTCGACGTTTCTCCGTTTCCGCTCGACCCCGCATCTGGTGGCTTCGACAACAACGGCAAAGCACTGACGATGTCGCCGCTGCTCACGGAGATTTACCTCGAAGCGGCTCGGAAGATTTTGGATCGGGCATTGGTCGAAGGGGATCAGCCGCCAGCCATCAAGTGGCGATTTGAAATCGACAGCGGCGACAACGACTCAAATCGAAAAAACTACGACAAGCAAAACGTGATCGTGAACGGCGGCAACAACCCCGTGAAAGACGGCTTCAAAGTGCTGCACCATGACAACTGGGACAAGCACCTGAACGCTCGCGGATACGCCTTGAAGCACGAAGGTGACTACATCATCCGCGTCCGCGCGGCGGGTTCCGTTCCCAAACGAGAGGCCGTGGTTGAGTCGGCTCGCAAAGCGTTGCAGGACCGATTCGACAAGCAGATGAAAGAGAACCCGAAGGGGGAGAAATATCACCGCGAGGGAATGGAACGGGATCTCAAACATTTTCAAACCGACCGGATGTACGACTACGGCTCGCCACGATTGAAGCTGATTCAATCGCTCGGCGGCCAACCGAAAGTCCTCGCCGAGTTCGACGTTGATGCTTCGCTCGACAAGCCGCGCGAGTACGAAGTCCGCGCCCGCTTCACGACCGAACAGGCGGGACTGACGATCGAGTACGCCTACGCGATCCCTCGCGTGCTCGAGAATTTCTGGTTTCAAGGTCACGACGTCTTCGCTCGGCCGGAGCTGTACGTCGATTGGTTCGAAATCGAAGGTCCGATCTACGAATCCTGGCCTCCGCCGAGCCATCGCCGCTTGCTCGGCGATTCATTGCCGGCGAAGGACAAAGAACGTGACGCCGCGCGCGACGTCATCGCACGCTTCCTGCGATCGGCTTATCGTCGCCCGGTCACGGCGGCCGAGATCGACGACAAACTAAAACTGTTCGACCTCGTGCGAGCCGACTCGCCGTCATTCGTGCAAGCGATCAAAACGCCGCTGATCGCCACAATGGCCTCGCCGCACTTCTTATATTTGGCGGAGCCCAAAGTAGACGGGTCACTCCGTGACCCGAATTTCCGGTCACGGAGTGACCGGTCTACTTTGGCACGGCCACTCGCCGACCACGAACTCGCCGCGCGGCTGAGCTACTTCTTGTGGTCGTCGATGCCGGACGATGAACTCAACAAGCTTGCCGACGGCGGCAAGCTGCGCGATTCCCAAACGCTGACCGCGCAGGTCAACCGGATGCTCGCCGATCCGAAGTCCGAGTCGTTCGTCCGCAACTTCGCCGGACAATGGCTGGGGCTGCGTGAAGTCGGAGCAAACCCGCCCGCTTCCGACTTGTACCCGCAGTACGATCGGCATCTCGAAACGTCAATCACCGAAGAGTCGCGAGCGTTCTTCGCCGAGATCCTGAAGCAGGATCTGAGCGTGTTGAATTTCGTCGGCTCGGACTTCGTCGTCATCAACGAACGGCTCGCGCGGTTCTACGACATCCCCGACGTGCGCGGTGACGAGTTCCGCCGAGTCGCCGTTCCCGAAGGCGTCCATCGCGGCGGAATCGTCACGCAAGCGTCGATGCTGACGATCACGTCCAACGGCACGCGCACTTCGCCCGTCAAACGCGGGACGTGGGTCTTGAAGAACGTTCTCGGCATCGACCCTGGCCTGCCGGTCGCGAATGCGGGAGACATCGCTCCGAAAGTCCCCGGCATCGACAAGGCGACCGTGCGACAACGGCTGGAGATTCATCGGACGTTGCCGCAGTGTGCTCGCTGCCATAACAAGATTGATCCACTTGGCTTCGCGTTGGAAAACTTCAACGCTTCCGGCGAATGGCGCGATCAAGAAGGCTTCGGCTACAAAGGCCGCATTGATCGGAACGATCCGAAAATCGATGCCGCCTCGAAACTTCCCGACGGCACCGCCATCAACGGCGTCGATGAATTGCGAACGGTGCTGCGTCAAAAGGAAGACCTGTTCCTCAACTGCCTCGCCAGCAAATTGCTGACCTACGCCCTCGGCCGAGAGCTCGGCCTCGCGGATCAACCGACCGTCAAAGCCACCGTGGAACACACGAAACAGAACCGTTACACGCTGCGGTCGCTGGTCCAGTTCATCGTGTTGTCGGACGTGTTCCAAACAAAGTAAGGTTCGGCGACAATTTCCGCCGCGAGCGGTCGGGACGTCTATTACAATGGCACGCGTATGTTTCCAACCGAGTCGAATCGGAGGTTCCCTATGAGCACCGTATTAGAAGCTTTGGTGACGCCCGAAGAGTTGTTGGCGATGCCCAACGGCGACCACTGCGAACTTGTGAACGGCGAACTCAAGGAGAAGGACATGGGAGCGGCGCTGTCGGCTTGGGTGGGAATGCGAGTTGCCAGACGACTCGACGAGTACGCCGAATTGCGAGGAGGATTCGCCTTTGGTGATGCTGCCAGCTATCGCTGCTACGAAGACGAACCGAATCTTGTCCGCATTCCCGATGCGTCTTTCATTCGTGCTGGCCGTCTCGAAGGAGGCGAGATTCCAATGGGCTATCTCACGATACCGCCCGACTTGGCTGTGGAAGTCGTTTCTCCCACCGATCGGTATCGTGAAGTGGAAGACAAGGCCGAAGAATATCTGGAGGCTGGCGTCGTGGTCGTGTGGGTCATCAATCCCTCGAACCGCAGCGTCCGCATCTTTCGGCGCGATGCGCGGCCTGAGCAGCTTGGTCCCAACGACGACCTGACCGCCGAAGACATCATGCCAGGCTTCCGCTGTCGCGTTGCCGATCTTTTTCCGAACACGATCGTTGCGAAGCCAGCCAAGGAATAATCGACGTTTGAGAAGTTTGTTTCGCTTCTGGCCCCTCATCGAGATCGCTCATGCAGAATCACAATTTGTCTCGCCGTCATGTTCTTCGCGGCCTCGGAACGGTACTGGCGTTACCGCTTCTCGACGCAATGTTGCCGCGCGGTTGGGCCGCTCCGTCGCAGTACAAGCCGCTTGAGAAGTCGATGGGGACGCATCCGCGGATGATCTGCTGCTACGTTCCCAACGGCGTCAACATTTTGGAATGGGTGCCGAGCGACAAGGGCCGCGACTACACGCTGTCGCCGACGCTCGAAGTTTTGAAGGAGCATCGTGACGACTTCTCGGTGCTGACTGGTCTTGGACATCCGGCGTCGCAGGGAGGACACAGCGGAGCGGATACCTGGCTGACGGGTGCCGATCTCAAGGCGACTCCCGGAGCGGATTACACGAATCAAGTTTCGGCGGATCAGGTCGTCGCGGAACTGCACGGCAAGCAGACGCGGTTTCCGTCGTTGCAGTTGTCGGACGCCAGCGGCACCGGATCGGCCGGGCATTCGCACACGTTGTCGTTCGATCGCAGCGGCACGCCGATGCCGTCCGAAAATTCTCCGAAGCGGCTCTTTGAACGACTGTTCGTTCCCGACAGCGCGGCCGATCGCGAAGCGACGTTGCGACGCTACGCCGAGCGGAAGTCGATCCTCGACAGCGTGCGCGGCGAGGCGAAGTCGCTCAACGACAAGCTCGGCAAGCAGGATCAGAAGAAGCTCGACGAGTACCTGACCTCCGTCCGCGAGACTGAGCAGCGAGTCACTCGGCTGGAAGCGTGGGTGGATGTGCCGAAGCCGGAGGTCGATGCCACGCAATTGCAACTCGGCAGTCAGCCGGGGAACGCTCACGATCGGCCGATGTGGTTGGACGTGATGCTCGAAGTGTCGTACCTCGCGTTCCTGACCGACACAACGCGCGTCATCTCCTTCGAGTGGTCGCGTGAAGCAGGCGGTTACGGCGGCGGGGGCGAGAATCATCACGAACTGTCGCATCACGGCGGCGACAACGACATGCTCAAGAAGCTGGGCATCATCGACCGCTTCCACCTCGAACGGCTCGGCCGATTCCTGACGTTCCTCAAGACCACAAAAGAGGGTGACGGAAACATGCTCGACAACACGCTGGTGATGTTCGGCTCCGGCATGAACTCCGGAGCAGGAGGCGATCACTCGCCGAAGAACCTGCCGCTGTTGGTCGCTGGCGGGAACAAGCTGGGGTTGAAGCACGGCCAGCATCTCGCGTGGGAGCCGAACAGCCATCCGCCGCTGTCGAACGTGTTGCTGACGCTGATCCAAAAAATGGGCGTCGAGACCGACAAGTTCCGAGACTCGACGGGGACGCTCAACGGACTGACGTAACGGAGGATGGGCACTCTTGCCCGTCCTGTTTTCGTTCGAGCGGAGACGGGCAAGAGTGCCCATCCTCCTTACGGTTTCGCTTCGGCCATTCCCAGCGATTTCAAGTATGCCAACAAGTCGGCGATCGCGGCGGGCGTGACGTCTTTCTCGAAGCCTTCGGGCATCAGCGATTTTCCGCTCGTGGCAATCGTCTCGATGTTGCTTCGCAGGACGACGTCTTCTTTGGCTTCTGCACGACGCAGTGTGACGCTGGTGGCAGTGTCGGCGACCAGCAGGCCGTTGAGTACCTTGCCGTCTTGTGTTTCGACGACGTAGGTGGCGAAGTTCGGCTGAGCCTCACGATTCGGATCGAGAATCGCGATCAGCAAATCGGCGGACGACTTGTTCGCGACGCTCTGCAAGTTCGGACCAACGACATGGCCGACTCCGGCGATCTGATGGCAGTTCGCGCACTTCTGCTGGAACAGCATTTTGCCCTTCGCAATGTCGCCAGAAGTTTCGAGGGCCGCTTTGTAATCGGCAATGACTTTGGCTCGGTTCGCATCGACGTCTCCGGCGAGCAATTTCTTCGCGCGGTCGCGAAGTTCCGACTTCGGATGATTCAGCAACAAGTCTTTGCGATCCCGCTCGATGTCGCCGCGCAGAACGGTTCCCGATTCCAACGCATCCAGCAACGAGCCGACTCGGTCGGTCGAACGGAGTAATGCCTCGACCACTTCGCGGCGCAGCGCCGGCGAATGACTTCGCCAATCGGCCAGCAACAGCTTCGGCACGTCGGCATGTTCGAGTTGTCCCAGCGAGTTCGCAGCCGCGACCTGTAACTGCGGATCGACCTGCGGATTGAGCAGCGAACTAAGCGCCTCGCGGCAGCGCGCATGATCGAGAATAGACATCGCTCGCACGGCGGCGATTCGGTCCGCTAGGGGACGCGTGGAGTCTTCGGCGACTGTGATCGAGTGAGCAACGAAAAACGACACGCCCATAATGACTTTGTCGTTGGTTTGGGCGGCCTCCATCAGGCGTACTACCGTCATTCCGCGCCGTCGTAGGCCGTCGGCCAAGGCGATTAGGATCGAGGACCGAGTCGCGTCAGTGAGCCCGTCGTTAATGACGATGTTGAGCACGCTGGCTCCAGCGGCAGGATTCGCGTCCGTGCCGAGCATTCGCGCGAGCTCCGCATACCAACCGGCGGCGTGCGGTTGCTTCGCGAACTCTGCATCGTTGACAAGAGCTTCAAGAAACGCGGTCGCTCGGCCTGACAGCGAGGTCATCATCGCGATGCGGATGTCGCCGCTGTTTCGCGGATCGCGAGCCAAACGGCTGAGCGTCGCGACCGCGAGATCGTTCGGCATCTCACCGGCCGAGAAAGCCAGTTGCCAACGGACCAGTTCGCTGTCATCAGTCGCTCGTTCGGCAGCGGCTTCGGCGAGTTCGCGATCTTGTGCGAACAACGGTTCGGCGAGTCGCAGGACATGTGCTCGCAGTCGTGGTTCGGGATGCTTGAGGTTCACCATCAGCACGTCCGATTTCATCGCGTTGAGACCAGCCAGCGTGTAGAGGCAGTGCAGCCGCGCGAGCGGCGAACGATTCAGCGCGGCCATGCGGCGTAGCGACGGGACGACCGACAAATCGCCCCGCTCCACGAACAACCGCTGAGCGGTCTCGCGGTTCCACGAGTTCGGAGACCAGAACTGTTTGATGAGTTGATCCGGCGGCAGCTTGCCAATTGGATCGACCTTCATCCGCTTTCCGTCGGGACCGAGCAACCGCCAGATACGGCCGCGATCGTGACCACTTTCGAGATCGACTTCGGCTTTGATGTCTTCGGGGATCGATGCGGGATGCTCGATCGTCTCTCGGTACATGTCGAGCACATAGAGCGTCCCGTCGGGAGCGTTCACGAAGTTCACAGGCCGGAACCAGTTGTCGGTCGAAGAGACGAACTCGACGTTCTCGTCGGCTCGTTTGGCAACGAAACTGGCTCCGATCGGCGTCAGCGTTTTGCGATGAATCAAATTCGCACCGACGTCGCCGATGAAGGCGTTGCCGCGAAACTCTTCCGGGTACGCTCCGCCCCGATAGATCGTCACGCCGGTCGCCGACGTGAAGAAGCCGATCGGCACACGCTCGCTCTGCGGCAGACCCGCGAATTTCGGATCGGCGACTCGCCGCGCGGTGCGCACGATCCGCCACGGTTCCGGAGGACTGCGACGAAAGACCGTCGCGGCGGCTCCTTCAAACCCGATGCTGCGAACGACACCGCTCGCGACGAATGTTGGATTGCGATTCAGATAACGACGCGGGATGACCACATGCTCGATGTGATTGCTGTTGTTGCAGACGAAGCGGTTGCCCCAATCGTCCGTCGAATGTCCGAACTGTTCGCCGCCGCTGAGTAGTTCGATCGACTTCGCGACCTCATCAGCCGTCGCGTCGGAAATCAGCACTCGCGGGTCAAACGAAAAATCGCTCGTCCCCGACATCACCGGCTTGCCGTCGCGATTCAACGTGTTCGGATTTCGGCCGCCAGCGACGAGGATGCGATTCTCCAAGCCCCATTTCATGTTGTTAGCCAACGCCTGCACGTTGTCTTTGCCGAAGCCGGTCAGCACGATCTTGCGGATGTCGGCCTTGCCATCGCCGTCGGTGTCCTTGAAGTACCACAAGTGCGGATGCCCGATGACGAACACACCGCCGTCGTAGCAGCAGACCGACAACGCCCAATCAAAATTGTCAGCGAAGACGGTGCTCTTCTCGAACTTTCCGTCGCCGTCGGTGTCTTCCAGCAATCGAATGATGCCGTCGTTTTTCTTGCCGCCTCCTTTCGGATGCAGTTTCGTTGGCTCGGCTGAGTACGGATATCCGTGGA
Source organism: Planctomycetia bacterium (assembly GCA_043777235.1). Taxonomy (GTDB): domain Bacteria; phylum Planctomycetota; class Planctomycetia; order Planctomycetales; family Planctomycetaceae; genus SXKJ01. The sequence goes on along the minus strand of JAYVQJ010000279.1, from coordinate 624 downwards.
ACTCGGCGACGTACATCCGCCCGAACTCGTCGAAGCAGGCATCGACCGGATCGCCGACGAGCGGTTCACCGGCCACGAGTTCCAGTTTGAAGCCGCGCTCGACCTGAAACGTCTTGAGCGCGTCTTTGATTTCGGTCGGTTTGATGCGCGGCATCAACTCCTTCAGCGACTTGCCTTTCTCCAGCGAGGAGGGCTTGTCCTGAGCCGCAGTTTGCAGACTGACGCAGGCCAGGACCAGAAAAACCCAAACCCATCGTCCAACCGTCGTGTGCATCGCCGCACCTTTCCGCAGAGTGTTGTCCGGCCGTGGGCTGATGGCCGACAGCCGTTGGCCGTAATCGTTTTTAATGCCGGAGAGAAACACGGGAAGGAAAAAGAATAACGGCCATCGGCCATCGGCCTACGGCTCACGGCTTTCGGCCGGACTTAGAACACGACCTTTGCCGCCGGGAAGATCGGACCTTCGAGGCACGTGCGACGGTAGTCCCACTCGCCGTCGTCCTGTTGAATCTTCGCGACGCAACTGAAACAGATGCCGATGCCGCAGGCCATCGGCGTTTCCAGAGACAACCAGCACGCGACGTTCGCGGCCGTCGCGATCTTTTGGACCGCGTGCATCATCGG
>JAYVQJ010000278.1:0-9552 GCA_043777235.1 Planctomycetia bacterium | reverse complement strand
CGAATCGCAAGTCCCCTTTGAGTTGATCCTCACCGATGGAGCTACCTGGAATGCTGTCCTTCTGGCCGGAGACGTACAAGCACCAGCCACGGCAAGCGTCCCCGCGAAACGGCATGCAGAACGCCCAGTCCAACGAACCGCTGACGGTGAACGCGGGGTTCGATTCGTCGCGGTCGACCCAGATATGCAACAAGCCCTGGCCAAGTTGCAGAGCCTTGAGCATCAACCGGCGACTGGGAGTGAACCGCCCCAAGCCGTCGCTGCGATTGTCCCACCGCATCATCTTCGGTTGGGCTTCCATACTGAATTCGTCGAAGGCAACAACCGCAGCCGCTTCGGCGGTGGGGATTGCCTCCAACACCAGGCTTGCCACACGGCTCGCGAGATCCTCATCCGTCGTCGTTTGAGCGATGGCCCTCGGCAACTTCGACAGCACTTCCAATCGCTGATCGGCATTTTGAAACGCGACTTTACGCAGCTCGTCCGGATGAAATGATCGCTCGGACGCGGGAGCCTTTGAGTCAGTCTCCAAATCGGTGGCGACTAATTGAAACACCGTCCGGCCGATGCGGAACTGCTCGCCGGACGCCACCAAGAAGTCCAGTGAGTCGACGTCTTGGAAATAAATCGGATTGCGTGCCGCATCCAAGCGACGCACTCGCAACTGGCCATCCACCATCTGCAATTCCGCGTGCTCACGCGAAATCAAAGCGTCCCACGGCACAGCCCAGCCACTGCGAGGTGCTCGTCCCACGCGGATGATTTCACCCGGCAGAATGGGGCGTCGCCACCGCTGCATCGGCTCCGGACCGCACACCACCAATTCCGCCATTCGAAGTTCCTCGCTGTCTGTCTGTTTCGGGATAACAAAATAGCCCACGTCGAAAGCGGCGTTCAAGCGGTTCGGCCAGAGGAAGCACTGTTTCGCTGAGAGTTTTCTCGGCCATTCCGCTCGGATTCTTGTCCCCTGCTTCGGCAGAAGTTGCTGGATCGTTGCTGAAAATGATTTCGCGACGACGTGAATGACGCTTGCCGTCGCAACTCAACTTGCCCGACTGTTGCGATCCTGTCATCGTGCAAGCTGTCCGCATTCGGCATGGTTTCTACGGCCATCACATGCAAACCGAGATCAAACAAAAGTCGATAATGCGCGGGATGTGCTGTTCGTTCATCCGGCCGGCAGTGTCGTGAGTGACCTCAAGGAATTGACGATGTTACCTGTTCGTGGACTGGCATGGCTGGCCTTGGCGACTTGGAGCTTGTGGCTTCCGACGACGACTTGGGCGATAGCACTCCCTCCCACGACTCAGATCGACGAGAGCGTCACCGACGATTTCACCGTGTCAGTTGATCCACAGGCCGCCTCGCAAGACAAAGTGGAAAAGACGCCGCCAAAGGCTCCCACGCCGGCGACTCCTCCGACACGACCCAAAGCGCTGCCGGCTGTCCCCGCGCGTCCCCCTGCACCAGCCCCGGTCGCACCACAGCCGCAGTTCAATCCGTTTGTGAATCCTCAGCCAAATCAGTCGCAATTGGCTCGGCTCTCGCGTGCCCCGGACATGTTTGGTGACTCGTTCGGCTCTCTCTCCACGCAAATTGAATTCATGAGTATGGCGGGGAACGGGAAGAACCTCGTTGACTTACCGGTTGCCGGCGGAAGTCGACAGTTCAAGAACGAATTCTCTCGCGCCATGCCGACGGATCGTGTCTTCGGTTTGTATCACCACTTCGAGAATGCACTCCAATCAAGCAGTTCAGACGGAAGCTTTCGGACGGCGAACGCCAACATTGATCGTTTCACCGTCGGCGTCGAGAAAACGTTTTTCGAAGGCAACGCGTCGGTCGAATTGCGAATGCCGTTCAGCGCCCCGGTCTCACTCGGAACCCCTGGCTCGAATTTTCAAATGCAATCGGTCGGCGACCTTGTCGTGACGCTGAAAGGGATGGTGTATTCGGACGAATCACAAGCCGTCGCGCTCGGCTTGGCGGTTGGTGCTCCAACGGGCAGCGATTTGAACGTCAACTTGCCGAGCTCTGGGCCATCCAGCTTCACGCTCTACAACAACGCCACGCACCTGATTCCGTTCATCGCCTATCAAGCGGCACCGACCGAAGATTTCTTCTTCAACGGTTTCTTGCAATTTGACACACCGACCAATGCCAACACGGTGCAAGTCCGCGCCCCTGGAGGTTCCGTCGACAATCTCTACGTGAGAAATCAAACGCTGATGTTCCTCGACACATCGTTCGGCTATTGGTGGTATCGTGATCCCGAAGCGCAGTTTCTCTCTGGTTTGGCAAGCGTGTTCGAGCTGCACTACACGACCGCCGTCACCAATGCAGACATCGTTGCCGACAAAGCTCGGATCGTGACCTTCGGCGCGAATGCCGGACACTTCGACGTGCTCAATCTGACGCTTGGCCTGCAAGCCAATATCGCTCGCTCGATGAGTATCCGCGCCGGCTACGTCACCCCGCTCCGCAGTAGCCCACACCGCTTCTTCGACAACGAATTGGCCGTGTCCGTCGTCTACCGCTTTTGATCAATCGCTCTCGCGGTGACTGCGGCTCGCATCCGAGCCAACGCGAAATTTGGCGTCACGCACTGAACAACTCGTGAATCGGCTGCCCCTCGCTGATGCGATACGGCCGGTTTTCGGCGTCGTGGATTTCCAACTCCGGGCTGAGTCCCAGCGAGTGGAACATCGTCGCGTGCAAATCCTCGACAGAGACCGGTTTCGTCTTCGGATACGCCGCGTGCTCGTCACTCGACCCGTAGACCTGTCCGCCGCGAATCCCGCCGCCGGCGAGCACGACCGACTGGCACGCTCCCCAGTGATCGCGACCGGCGTTCGGATTGATCTTCGGAGTACGACCGAACTCGCCGTACACCGCGACCAGCGTGTCGTCGAGCATCCCGCGCTCCGACAAATCCTCGAACAGCGCCGACAAGCCCTGATCGAGCGACGGCAGGCAGTAATTCTCTTTGAGCATTTGATAGCCGGTGATGCCGTTAATCGAGCCGGTCCCACCGTGGTTGTCCCAGACGTTGAGCACATTGCCGTCTTTCGGCGCGACGTAGTACCAAGTGAACGTCACCAACCGAACGCCCGACTCGACCAACCGCCGAGCCATCAAGAAGCACTCGCCGTATTCGTTGCGGCCATAACGGTCGCGAAGTTTTTCTGATTCGCCATCGAGACGAAATGCTCGCTTCGCTTCTGGCGAGGTCAGCATCCGAAACGCTTGCTCGCGATAGCTGTCCAAGCCGCGAGTCGCCTTCTGCTGCTGCATGGCCCGGTCGATCCCTTCGACTGTGTTGAGCAACCCGTATCGCAATTGCAGCCGATGCTCATCGACGCCCGGCGGCAATTCAAAACTGTGCGGAGCTTTCTCATTCACTTCAGCGGGCGGCTGCGTCTCAATCGGATCGTACTTTGGACCCAGGAACCCGGCATGAGTCCCCGAATACACGACGCCGTCATGCCCGATCGGCCTCGGAATCGTGACGCTCGCCGGTATGCCGCTTTGCGGTGAGAAGTATCCGACGATTGAACCGAGCGTCGGAAAGTCGCGGCGATTGCGAGCGTTCCGCGGCACCGCCAGCGTGTTGTTCACGCGGCCGGTCAGCGTGTGATAAACGCTCGGCTCATGGTTATTGCTGGGATGCGTCAGCGAGCGAATGATCGCCATCTTGTCCGTGTGCTGGGCCAACTGCGGCAAGTGCTCGCAAATCTGAATCCCCGGTACGACCGTATCGATCGGCTGAAACAACCCGCGAATCCCCTCCGGTGCATTCGGCTTCAAATCGAACGTGTCGTGCTGAGGAGGCCCGCCCCACAAATAGACGAGGATGCAAGCCTTCCCTTTGCCCGGCCGCTTCGCACTTCGCACGGCCTCGCGCTGATCCGACTCCGCCCGCAATAACTGCGGCAGCGTGAGTGCTCCCAGCCCCATCTGCCCCAACCGCATCATCGCATCGCGTCGATGGAACATGGCGAAGTCCTTGGCCAACAGTGGAGGTTCGCGAGATTTCTTACAACTGCACTTCCTTCAGCTTCTGAATCTCTTGCTGCAACGCGGTCACTGGCTGTGTTGCTTGATCCGCCGCTGTCTTGGCCGAGGCGAATTTGTCTTCGATCGGTTTCATCGCGGCGGCGAGTTCCGTGACCTTCGCATTCGAGGCGGTCAGAACGACGACGGCGTCGGCGGCTTTCGTTTCCATTTCGGCAACGACGACTTTCGCTTTTTCCACGGCCGCGGCTTTTTCGGCGAGAATCGTCTTCATCGCCGTGAGACTGGCGGTTTGCTTTTCGAGCACCGTCTTGAGCATCTCAGCAGCGGCGGCGAGTTCTTTGTCGGTCGGGGCCTTGGCAGCGGCTTCGGCTCCCTTGGCTTGAGCTTCCTTCAACGCCGGCAGCGCGGCTTCGAGACCGGTGACGGTCGTGTTGACGGTTTGATGCTCGGTCGTTGCCGTGGTTAGCGTGGCCTTGGCGGTGGCCACGACGGCATTGGCATCATCGACCACTTTTTGCGACGTCGCGGCCACTTGTTGAGCGGCGGCGATGTCGGACTTCATTTTGTTCACGGCCGCGAGAGCTTCATCGGCGGCGGCCAGCAGCGGTTCGGCTTGGGCCTTCTTCTCGCTGAGCACCTTCAGTTTCGACGCGAAGTCGATGTGGAACGTCCAGCGAGCAACTTCCTTATTCGCATTCGCCAGCTTCGCGGTCGCGGCGTCGGCGATCGCTTTGGCGGCGACCGCTTTCTCGGTCATCGTTTTGTCGGCAACGGTCAGATCGGGAATCGTCTTCTTGACCACTTCGAGTGCGACGTTGCTGTCGGTGACCAGCTTCTCCTGAGCAACGAGCACTTCCTTGCCCTTCGTCAGTTCGACCACTTTGTCGGCGACGACTTTCTTGTTGTTAGTCAGAGTGGCGGCTCGGTTGTCGAGCAGTGCCTTGAGCGCGGTGACGGCGGCAGCAATTTCCTTGTCGTCGGCGTTCTTCGTTGCGGCTTCGGTTCCCTTCGTGACCGAATCGGTCAGCGCGGGTACGACCGGGTCAAGAGTCGCGACAACCTTCGCCGACGCATCGTGAGCGGCTTGCGCGGCGGCAATGACTTCGTTGCTCTTCACGACGGCGGCAGTCGTGTCAGTGACGACCTTCGTCAACTCAGCCATCTTCGTGTTGGCGGTGTTGAGGTCCGCCTTGGCTTTCTCGGCAGCGACGTTCGCGGCCGTGTAGCCGTCGGTTGCGGCCTTAGTCTCGGCGGTCGTCGCTTGCACGGCGCCGTTGGCGGCGGCGAGACGTTCATCGAGTGTCGGTGGGTTCGGCGTCAGGTCGCCGATCTTTGCGCCGTCAACGGCGTTCCAAACTCGGATGGCTCCGGTCCAGTCGGCTCCGATGACACGGTTGGTTTCGTTGCAGATCGCACACGCGAGAGCGAGATCGCCCATCGCCTCGAACGCTCGCACGGCGGTGCCGTTCTGGTCCCAGATCTTCACGAGTCGATCGCGGCCTGAGGAGATGATGCGGCCATCGCGAGCGAAGTCGACAGATGAAGCTCCGGCTCCGTGTGCTCCCCAACCTTTGACGTTGCCGCCGTTTTCCATTTCCCAAAGACGAACGGTCGTGTCTTCGCTGCACGACGCGAGGATGTTGGAATCGAGACGCCACGAGAAGCCGGTGATCATCGCAGTGTGAGCTTTGAGCGTGTGGAATTCACGGCCGGTCTCGGCCTCCCACACGAACGCACCGCCGTTGCGATCACCCGTCGCGAGCAGCACGCTATCCGGCGCGAACGCCAGCGACGTGACCCAGTCGGTGTGTTTCTTCGATTCCCAGAGCTTCGAGCCATCCGCGATCGAGAACACGCGGATCATTTTCGCTGATCCGCCTAGTGCGATCAGCGATTGATCGGGCGAGATGTCTGCGGCCAAAATCGTGTCGAGTTCATCGCCCACTTCAGCGACTCGCTCACCGGTCCGCACGTTGAAGACCACGACCTTGCCTTGAGCGGCCGCATGTCCCCCGGCCGCCATCAACAGGCTGCCGCTACGGCTGAACTTAAGCACCTGCGGAATCCCTTCCGGATACGGCAACACACCGAGCAATTCGAGCGTCGCTGTGTTGTAGAGCAACACTTGTTTTTGTCCCGGCACCGCCGCGAGCGGCGACCACGGATTGACGGCAAGGCTAGTGATCGCCGTCGTCGTGCGCGTCTTGATGACCGGAGCGAGACTCATTCGTTCCGGCATCGGCGGCGGACCTTCCGGTCGCACGGTTGGCGCGGCAGTGAGCTTCAAATCCATCTTCGGTTTCTTGCTGGCGAGCGCCTTGCTCCCCGTCGTTTCGAGCGCTCCGCCGTCAATCCAGTTCTTGATGACCGCGAGCATGTCGGCCGGCAGCTTGTCGCTGTTCGGCGGCATCTTCGGCTCTTCTTCGTGGTTGATCACCTTCCAAAGAATGCTTGCGCCGGAATTGCCCGGATCAAAGATTTCACCTGAGCCGCCGCCTGTCTTCACGGCCGTGAAGTTCGACAGGTCCAGCCCGCCACTCTTCTTGTCAGTGTTGTGACAGCTCAAGCACTTGGCTCGCAGGATTGGCAAGACATGGTCAACGTAAGTGACCTTCGGAGCGTCGGCCGCTTGTGAGCTGGCGATGAAGCCGCCAGTCAACAATCCGCCAAACACAATTGCGCTGCCGAGCCACGTTTTGAACTTCGCTGTCATGACTTGAACTCCAGAATCAGGATTTACCACAGAGGCACAGAGATCACGGAGGAAAACAACTCAAATCTCTGTGCCCTCTGTGTCTCTGTGGTGCAATCAACCTCGTCACATTCCAAAAACTTTTCGCCGCTTCGTCTATCGGCCTCGACCGGCAGATTTTGCAGGTTTGGCCGTTGAGCTTGCCTGACCGCTGGACTTCGCTCGACCGTGCGAGCCGCCAGAAACCACACAACGCTCATAATCCGCAATGATCCACTTCTTCCCTTTGGCCACAACTCGATGCCCCTCGGCTTCGAGCCGCACCTTCAACGCTTCAACTCCGCCCGGAAACTTCGGATTCAATTCGCCACCGGACTTCAATGTTCGCCATTACGGCGTGATCCGCTTGGCCCCTTCGGTCTCAGCCTCGTCCGCCGCATGAGCCGCGATCCCCGCAACACATCGGACAAGCCATCGTGGCTTTGTGCTTCTTCGCGACGGCCTGTTGAATCTCCTTCGTCGTGATGAGCTTTCCTTTCGGGACCGCCTGCATCACCTCGTTCACTTCCATCGGAGCCGGAATCGCGCACGTCCCTTCGCCCCACCGCTTCGACAGCTTGCCTTCGATCTTCGAGATCTTCGGCAGGTCTTTGCTGTCGAGCAGTTTCTCTCGCCAGGTTTTGCGGGGTTTGGCCACGGCGTCACTCCGTGATCAATGGTTGAACACGAACTCTCGTGAGTTCAGCAGCGACCAGAAAATATCTTCGAGGACTGGCTTCGCGTCCTTCTCGGTGGCGAGGACTCCAGCGAGCGACGAGATTTCCTTTTCGGTCGGCTTGCGTGTGAGCGTGCGGAGGTACATCTCTTCGATGATTTGCGCCGGCGTCTTGCCTTCCTTCAGGCGGAGATCAACAAGGCCACCCTGCTGAATTTTGCTGTTGACGGTATCACCGTTGAGCAGGTGCAGCGCTTGCGACAGGTTCGGTTCCATCTTCACTTCGCACGAGCAAACGCTGTCGCGGGTGGCTCGGCCGAAGGTTGTCAGGAAGTACGTCGAAGTGTTGCCGTCGGCGATTTGGACGGCTCGCGAGCCGAGCGGCAGGCCGCCGAACTTGTCCTTGGTTTGCGTCGCCAGCGTGATGCAGTCCAGCAGCACTTCCGAGCGGATGCGGCGGAGCGTCGCGTGCGAGAAGTTCCGATCGTCGAGCGCGTTCGTCTCGTTAGTCTTGGTCGAAAGCTGATAGATGCGGCTGGTGCAGATGTCGCGGACCAGCTTCTTGAAGTCGTAGTTGTATTCGGTGAATTTCGTTCCGAGAGCGTCGATCAGCTCCGCGTTCGACGGCGGGTTGCTCACTCGCACGTCATCGACTTGGTCGATGATCCCTTGGCCGAAGAAGTGCGACCAGACGATGTTTGCCAGGTTCTTGGCGAAGTACGGGTTCTCTTTCGAGGCCAGCCAAGTGGCCATGACTTCGCGACGATCCTTGCCAGCGACATCGGGCACTTCGCCACCGAGGAATTTCGGTTTCATCTGGCGACCACCGATCGGATGAGCCACCTCACCGCCGCCGGCGTTGAAGATGATGATCTCGCGCGGGTCTTCGCCCTGTTTGCGGCCGATCTGCGCGAAGAACGCGGCGAAGCTGTAGTAATCGTCCATCGTCCAGCGATCGAATGGATGGTTGTGGCACTGAGCACATTGAGTTCTCATGCCCATGAAAACCTGAGCGACATTTTCGGCGGTCTTCAGCGTGTCCCGTTCGATCTGGTAATAGTTGGTCGCCGCGTTCGCGAACGTGCCGCCCTTCGCCGAGAGAAGTTCCTGGACCATCTTGTCCATGGGATAGTTTTTGGCAACTCGTTCTTGCAGCCACTCGTAGTACCGCAGCATCGGCTTCGTGGTGATCTGGTTGTTGGTCCGAATCTGCAACAACTCGGCCCACTTCATCACCCACATCTCGACGAACTCTTTACGGCCGAGCAGTTCATCGACGAGCGCGTCCCGCTTCTTCGGATCGGCGTTGGACATGAACTTGGAGTATTCCTCAACGTCTGGCAGCACGCCGACGATGTCGAGGTACGCTCGGCGAACGAATTCCTCGTCGGTGCAAAGTTCGCTGGGGTTGATCCGCAGTCGCTTGAGTTTTTCGTAGACAAGGTGATCGACGTAGTTGTTCTCCGGCACTTGCGGAGCGACGTACTGAAAGCCCTTCGGCAAAGTGATGAAGTGCGAGCCGACCGTGTGTGTCTCGAAGCGAGCCATGAGGAACGCCTCGCCGCGCTTGCCGGCCGTGACGAGACCTTGCTGCGAGACAGCCGCCGACGTGTCGTTGTTCGTCATGAAGAACGCCAGCGAGGTGACGTCGCGATCGGTGCCGTCCGAGTATTTCGCTCGGACAGTGATCTGCTGCGTCGAGCCTTCGCCATCGAGCACCGCGTTGGGCGGATAGAGTTCGACGGCCAGCACCTTGGGGACTTCGCCTTGATCGTTCGGAGCACCCGCATCCAGCCAGCGAATCACCGTTTGATTCAGTTCGCTGTTTTCGTCGTAACGTTTGCCGCCGGTGTGCGGCACGACGCCGGTGTTCTTCTCGACCAGCAAACTTTCCGCCGGCAATGCCAGATTGATGCGGCGACCGCTCATCTCGCGAGTCAACCGATAGTGGTCTCCATCCGGATCGAATCCGAACAATGACAGCCGGAATCCATCCTTGCCGCGAGCCGCTCCGTGACACGACCCGGTATTGCAACCGGCCTTCATGAACACCGACATCACATCCAGTTTGAACGAGATCGGCCGATCCGCCGTTGCCTGAGCCACCTCGACCGGCACCATGACCGAC
>JAYVQJ010000277.1:0-2466 GCA_043777235.1 Planctomycetia bacterium | reverse complement strand
AAACACGGATTGAACACGGATCAGGAAACGATTTGAGATTGCCGAATCCGTGTTCAATCCGTGTTTCATCAGTGGCCAAGAATGCGGTTCTTTCATATTTCAAATCCGAAACGGTTTCGCCCTTCGGCCTTTTGCAGGCACATCCCTCAATGACCGTCGCGGACATCGACGCTACGAACCGGCGATCGCGTCCAGCGATTCCCAGCGAGCGAACGCGGTGGCGAGTTCGCTTTCGAGGGCGGCCAGCCGGGCGGTGGCGGCGGTGATGTCGGACTTGGGTTGTTGATAGAACGACGGGGCCGACATGGCGGTGTGCAGTTCTTGTTGCTCGGTCTCCAAGGCGTCGATGCGAGCGGGGAGCGATTCGAGGTCGCGCTGTTCTTGATAGGTCAGCTTGCGAGTGCGCTCGCGCGAGGCTGGCTTGCGTGTCGGTTCCGAATTCGTGTTCATCGTCGCGCGAGGTGACACTGCGGCGGCGCGTTGGCGGCACCAGTCGTCGTAGCCGCCGTCGTAGTCGTTGACGAGGCCATCTCCCTCGAAGACCAGCGTGCTGGTGACGACGTTGTTCAGGAACTCGCGATCGTGGCTGACCAGCAGCACGGTGCCGGAGTATTCAATGAGCAAGTCTTCGAGCAGCTCCAACGTCTCGGCGTCGAGGTCGTTGGTCGGTTCGTCGAGGACCAGCACGTTCGATGGCTTCGTCATCAGCTTGGCGAGCAGCAGCCGATTCCGCTCGCCACCGGACAGATATTTCACCAGCGTGCGTGCTCGGTCGGGCGAGAAGAGAAAGTCTTGCAGATAACCCAGGACGTGCCGGTTCTGGCCGTTGATCAGCAGCAGGTCTTTGCCCTCGCTGACATTCTCTTGAGCGGTCTTGGTCTCATCGAGTTGCTCGCGAAGCTGATCGAAATACGCGACCTCCAGTTTCGTGCCGAGCCGCACACTGCCGGAGGTCGGCGTCAGTTGTCCCAGCAACAGCCGCAGCAGCGTGCTCTTGCCGGTGCCGTTGCGGCCGATCACGCCGATCTTGTCGCCGCGCAGGATCAGGGTTGAGAACTCGCAGATCACATCCGGGGTCGCCGGTTCTTGCGCGGCGTATCGGAAGCTGATCTTCTTGGCTTCGATGACCAATCGGCCGGAACGCTCGGCCTCTTGCACTTGGACTTTGACGTTGCCGACTCGTTCTTTGCGTTGCCGGCGTTCTTCTCGCATCTTGTTCAACTCGCGGATGCGGGCTTCGCTGCGAGTGCGGCGGGCTTTGACTCCGGTGCGCACCCAGATTTCTTCTTGAGCCAACCTCTTGTCGAACAGTGCCCGATGCTGAGCTTCAACTTCGAGCGCCGCCTCTTTCCGCTGGAGGAACGTCGTGTAATCGCACGGCCAATCGAGCAGCCGGCCCCGATCGACTTCGATGATTCGGGTCGAAAGCTTGCGCAGGAAGACTCGATCGTGCGTCACGAAGATCAACGTCCCGCCGTAACGGATCAGAAACTCTTCCAGCCACGCGACCGCTTCGATGTCCAAGTGATTGGTCGGCTCGTCGAGCAGCAGCAGGTCCGGTTGACAGACCAACGCCTGAGCCAGCAGCACTCGGCGCTTCATCCCCGATGACAACTCCGCGAACCGCGCGTGCGGGTCGAGGCTCATCTGCGAGATGACTCGCTCGACTTGTTGCTCGATCTGCCAGGCTCCTTGCGCGTGCAGAGCTTGCTCGACCGTTTCGAGTTCCGCGATGAGCGCGGCCGACGGCGACTCGGAGACCTGCTGGCTGAGCACGAGATATCGCGACAGCACTTCCCCTTCGGGACCGAGTCCAGTCGCGACGACCTCTTGGACGGAGCTGCCGCTGCCGACGGGCACTTCTTGAATCAGTCGAGCAATGCGGACTCCCGGCCCACGCGCGACTTGGCCGTCGTCCGCGGTCAGCTCGCCGCTGATCAGTTTCATCAGCGTTGATTTGCCGCTCCCGTTCCGGCCCACCAGTCCGACTCGCTCACTCCGCTCGATTTGCAGATCGATCTTTTCCAACAAGGGCGAGCCGCCGTAGCTGAAACTGGCCTCGCGCAGACTCACCAATGCCATGAACGACCTCGATCTCGACGGGAGCGGGAAACGGAATCAGCCGACGTATGAGTCGAACACGCGGACCGAAGCCCAGTTCGGCTTGTTCTCTTCGATGAACTGGAGGTGACGCGGGTGAGCTTGGTAGTCGTCGTGAGCCTTCCGGCTGTTGAAGACGACATGCAGGCTGACATGGAACGCTCGGTCGTTGACCGGCCGAGCGAGGTCGGGCACCAGCGTGCCGGCCGAGAAGTACACCTCACCGGTGTGCCCCTTGAGGAACTTGTGAGACGCCTCGATCAACGCTTGCTGTGCGGAAGGAGAGGCATCTTTGAGCGTGAAATAAACCATGTGAGCCAGGTGCGAATTCGTGGTGTCGGCCATTCGTCTGATCCTTGAAGTTGC
>JAYVQJ010000276.1:0-2466 GCA_043777235.1 Planctomycetia bacterium | reverse complement strand
GCTAGCGCGTGCCGGCTCACGGCCTGAGGCGGAGCCTCGTTAGGAGTGACCATCGTGCTGATCTTGAACGCCGCCGACATTCGCCGAGCCTTGCCGATGCCGCTGGCCATCGAGGCCATGAAAGAAGCCTTCGCCGCGTTCAGTTCCGGAAGGGCGATCGTCCCGCCGCGAATTCATCTGCCGATTGCTCGGAACGCCGGCGTCAGTCTCATCATGCCGTCGTTTGTCGACGCCGACACTCCCAGCGAACAGGCACTCGCCACGAAAGTTGTCTCGTTGTTCGACGGCAATCAATCGCGCGGCTTGGCGAGAATTCAAGCGGCAGTCGTCGTCTTTGAACCAGACACGGGACGGCCGCTGGCGTTGCTCGATGGTGCGATGCTCACCGCGCTTCGTACCGCGGCTGCGAGCGGTGCGGCCACCGACTTGCTCGCTCGCAAAGAGAGCCGCACGGTCGCGCTCTTCGGCACCGGAGTGCAAGCTCGAACGCACGTCTTCGCAATGTGTGCGACACGTCCGATCGAACGAGTCTGTGTCTACAGTCGCAGTCCGAGCAACGTCGCCGCTTTCATTTCCTCGTTCGAACAACATCACACAATTCCGGCTCAACTCATCGCGGCCGGGTCGCCACGGCAGGCGTTGGCCGATGCCGACATCGTGTGCTGCACAACGACGTCGAAGACACCGATCTTCGACGATGCCGACCTCAAGGCCGGAGTCCACATCAACGCAGTCGGCTCGTACACGCCGCAAGCCTGCGAAGTGCCGCCGGAGACGGTGCGTCGCGCGCTTGTCGTCGTCGACAGTCGACACGCCGCTTGGGAAGAGGCGGGCGATTTGATCCAGCCGCGTGATGCCGGCCTCATCAACGAACAACACATTCACGCGGAGCTCGGCGAATTGGTTTTAGGCACTCGTCCGGGCCGGACTCGCGACGACGAGATCACCTTCTTCAAGTCGGTCGGCCTCGCCGTGCAAGACGCCGTCGCTGCGCGGTTCGCGGTGGACAATGCCGCACGGCTGAAGCTGGGCCAAGAGGTTGCGTGGTGAGCGTGACATCGTAGGTTGTGTGGCCGAAATCGAATGCGGCGAGCGTTGCTCGCCGCTTGCGGACTTCGGCGAAGTCCGCCCACACTCTTGCGAACTCGATGGATGTCGAATTGACAACGGATACGGAAGCTAGGACATGACATTCGAGCGGACTACGCTCGGCACATCAGTTGGCTGGCGAGCCTCACTCGCCAGGACGTTCTTGCTCAAAGGATGGATTTCATGCTGCCGCCGCGATCACGCCTGATCTTCCCAATTGCTTCGCTGTTGTTGATCTTCGCAGGACTTCAGATCACTTCCGCTGCCGGGTCAGTGCGCCCAAACATTCTGTTGATCTTGTGCGACGACCTCGGCTACGGCGATGTTCGCTGTCTGAATCCCGACGGAAAAATCGCAACGCCGAACATGGATCGGATCGCTCGTGAGGGGATGATCTTCACCGACGCACATACTTCCTCGGCGGTTTGTTCGCCGACTCGGTATGGCTTAATGACCGGGCGTTACAACTGGCGCACGAAGTTGCAAAGTGGAGTGCTCGGCGGGCTGAGTCCGCGGTTGATCGAGCCGGGCCGGATGACCGTCGCGTCGATGCTTAAGCAGCACGGCTATCACACGGCGTGTGTCGGCAAGTGGCATCTCGGCATGGACTGGGTGAAGCAGCCGGGCAAGGAAGTCACCGAACTCAACATCGAACCGCGCGAGCAGGTCTTCAACGTCGATTACTCGCAGCCAATTCAGAACGGGCCGAACAGCGTCGGGTTCGACGAGTACTTCGGCATCAGCGCGTCACTCGACATGGTGCCGTTCACGTACATCGCGAACGACCGAGTTGTGAAACTGCCGACAGAAGACCGCGACTTCGAGCTGATGTTCGGCCGAGGCAAACCGATGACGAGGCTCGGCCCGGCGGCTCCGGGATTCGATGATGCCGACGTGCTGCCGGACCTGACGAAGAAGACGATTGAGATCATCGACCGCCGCGCTGCTGATGCCAAGAACGGCAAACCGTTCTTCATTTATCTGCCGTATGCCTCGCCGCACACGCCGATTCATCCACAGGGAGATTGGCTCGGCAAGAGCGGGCTGAATCCGTATGCCGACTTCGTGATGCAACAGGACGACGCGATCGGCCAGTTGCTCGACACGCTCGACCGTAACGGACTGACGGACAACACGCTGGTCATCTTCACCAGCGACAACGGCTGCTCGCCGCAAGCGAAGTTCGATGAGTTACTCGCGAAGGGACACAATCCGAGTCATGTCTTTCGTGGCCACAAGGCGGACATCTACGAAGGAGGGCATCGTGTCCCATTCCTCGTCCGCTGGCCCGGTCGCGTGAAAGCCGGATCGACGACCGATCAACTCACCTGCCTCATTGATGTCACGGCCACAGTCGCCGAGATCGTCGGCACGAAG
>JAYVQJ010000275.1:0-9567 GCA_043777235.1 Planctomycetia bacterium | reverse complement strand
CTTCCCGGACATGTTCGAGGGTTATCTCTCGCAGAGCCTGCTCAAGTTGGCAATCCAACGCGAGCTGGTCAGCGTGAAGCTCTGGAACTTCCGAGACTGGGCAACAGGCAAACGAAAGTCGGTGGACGACACACCGTATGGAGGCGGGCCGGGCATGTTGATCATGTGCCCTCCCGTGTTTGATGCGGTTGAAGCGGTGCAGCAAGACGCTGACCAACCCGGTCAGTTGATCATGCTCACGCCGCAAGGCCGCAAGCTCGATCAAAAGTTGGTGGAAGAACTCGCTCAGCACAAACGGCTGCTTCTGCTGTGCGGCAGGTACGAAGGATTCGACGATCGAATCCGACAAGGTTTGCAGCCACTGGAGGTCTCGGTCGGCGACTTCATCTGCAACGGCGGCGAAGTGCCGGCAATGTTGATGATCGACGCGATCATTCGGTTGATTCCGGGTGTGCTCGGCGACGAGACCTCACACAAGTACGAATCGTTTTCCGAAAGCGGTCTTCTGGAATATCCGCAGTTCACGCGACCTCGCGAGTTCTGCGGCATGACAGTTCCCGAAGTGCTGCTCAACGGAAATCACGGCGAAATCCAACGCTGGCAAGACCAGCAAAGTTTGAAACGAACGCAAGAACGTCGCAGCGATCTGGTCCCGCCAGGAACCAGCGACGAAGACAAACCCAAACAACCGAAACGCCAGCGACAGCCAAAAGCTCGTCGCGATCCAGGGAGTCCTGAATCATGATTAACAAGCTCATCAAAGAGGTCGAAGACAAGTACCTCCGATCTGACCCGCTGAAGTTTGAAGTGGGTGACACCGTCGACGTCCATTGCCGAATCCTGGAAGGGACGAAGGAACGCGTCCAGATTTTCACCGGCGTCGTCCTTGCTCGCCGCGGAGCCGGCACTCGCGAAATGTTCACGGTCCGACGCATTGTCGGCGGCGAAGGGGTCGAGCGAATCTTCCCGGTGAACTCACCGAAGATTGCCAAGCTGGAAGTCGTCCGCCACGGCAAGACGCGCCGAGCCAAGCTGTACTACCTCCGCAAGCGCGTCGGCAAAGCCACCAAGCTGGTCGAACGCCGACCCAAGGGTGAGGCCGTGCGAGCCGCTCCGGCGAAGTAGTTTGCTCAGCAATGGAAAATGAGAACTGAAGAATGGAATGTGCAAAATGAGTTTGCCTCCATTTTGAATTTCTTATTTTCCATTTCTCATTTTTCATTCCCGCATTCGGACACTCGGCGATGCCGCGTTTCTGGAACAAGCTGTTCGGAGATCGTGGCGAACGAGCCGCCGCGAAGTTTCTCAAGCGGCAAGGCTTTCGCATCGTTCAACGCAACTACTCGACGCCGTGGGGTGAGATTGACCTCGTCGCACTCGACGGCAACACGATTGTTTTTGTCGAAGTCAAAACTCGCGCATCACTCGTCGCCGG
Organism: Planctomycetia bacterium; assembly: GCA_043777235.1. Lineage (GTDB taxonomy): Bacteria > Planctomycetota > Planctomycetia > Planctomycetales > Planctomycetaceae > SXKJ01. The sequence goes on along the minus strand of JAYVQJ010000275.1, from coordinate 8,132 downwards.
ACGGCCGGAAGAGGCGGTCACGCTCGACAAGCAAAGGAAGCTGACGTGCATGGCGTTGGCGTATTTGAAGAAATACAAACTCCTGGAACACTCGGCCCGCTTCGATGTCGTTGCTATCGTCTGGCCCGAAGACGCTCGCGAGCCGGACATCCGCCACCTCCGCAACGCCTTCGAACCGACGGGCAAGTGGCAGATGTTTTCGTAAAAGTGATTTCACGACCCAAAAGTAACCCGAAGCGTGAGCGAGGGAGTTGGGAAATCCCGCAGGCAATCGACCCTCGCTGACGCTTCGGGTTACTTTTGAAACCGCGTTGAGGCCATCATGAAAATCGGACTCGTCGGATACCAAGGCAGCGGCAAGAGCACGCTGTTTGAATTGCTCACCGGGCATAAGCCGGACATCTCAAAGTCGCATCTCGGCCAAGTCGGCATCACGACGGTGCCGGACGAGCGATTCGACCGGCTGGTCGCCTTCCACAAGCCGAAGAAGATCTCACCGGCCAAGATCGACCTCTTCGACACACCCGGCCTGACAAAAGGTGACAATGCCCAGAACGGTCAACGGCTGGGGATCATTCGCGAATCCTCCACGCTGGTCCAAGTCGTCGCCGTCTTCAACGGCGTTGATCCGATCACCGAAGCCCGCGCGTTCGAGGACGACATGGTTCTGGCCGATCTGCAAGTCGTCACGAACCGCCTCGAAAAGGTGAAGAAAGATCTCACCAAGCCGCGTCCCGCCACCGAACGAGACGAACTGACCGCCGAACTTGGAGCGTTGGAATTCGTCGCCGCGAAATTGACCGACGGCCAAACCCTGCGCGGCATCCCGTTCACTGAGGTGCAAGACAAAGCCACGAAGTCGTTCGCGCTGCTGACTCGCAAGCCGAAGATGGTCGTGCTCAACACCGCCGATTCGTCGGTCGACGCCAAGCAGATTGCCGACCTGAAAGCGATCGGCATCACGGCGATCTCCGGCCCGGTCGGTTTGGAACTCGAAGTCGCGTCGTTACCGGAAGAGGACCGCGAACTGTTCGCGGCCGAGATGGGTCTGACCGAATCCTGCCGCAGCAAACTGCTGCGAGCGATCTTCGAGATCACCGAACAAATCACCTTCTACACCTGCGACGAAAAAGAGGTCCACGCTTGGTTGCTCAAGCGCGGCAGCAGCGCCATCGAAGCCGCAGGAACAATCCACTCCGACTTGGCTCGCGGCTTCATCCGCGCCGACATTATGTCGACCGAAGACCTGCTGCGGCTCGGTTCCGAAAAAGAAGTCAAAGCCGCCGGCCTGTTCCGTACCGAGGGCAAAGAATCCGTCATCCGCGACGGCGACGAAATCGTCGTCCGCTTCAGCGTCTGATCGCCTCGCTTTGGATCGTGGGACGACATCTTTCAACGCGGTGCTGATCGAGACGAACTCAAAGCCATCGCCGAGCGAGTTGACTCATCAACCGCTGAAGCTCGTCAGTTTCTGAGTCTCCTTCAACGTCAGCGAAGCGGTTCCGAGCAGTGGGACACCCAGAGACATCGACGCCTCGGTGACTCCCATCACGATCCCGACATTGGGGACCGCCCAGACCGTCTGTTTGAAGGAAGACGTGATCGTTCCTCGAAGAGTACGGTCGTCGCTCAACGTCGCGGTTGCGGTCCCGTTAATGGTGGAAGTGAATTCCATTTTGACGGCGAGAAACTGGCCGAGCGGTACTCGGACTTGTTCCAGTCCGACGATCTTCATCGTGACGGTCACTGTGCCTGTGAGCGTGACGCTCGTGACTTCGTCGCTGATTCCGCTTCCGTCGAAGGTTCCACCAAGAGGTGACGTCCCTTTGAAGAGTTGTCCTTGTTCCAACTGCACCGGAGCCAAAAGTGGTGACGACGTGTAGGCGAATTTCGAATCGAAGGCGTCATTCGTGAAATGAACTCCCGTGGCGTGCGTTCCGTTCGCGTCGGTCAAGTAGCAATACATGATTGACGGAGCCGTCTCACCATCGGTCAGCGAACCAGACACTTCGGCACAGTACCCATTGGGATTGTCGGAATCACTTTGAGTCACAATCGTCGACGTACCCGTTCCGCGCTGTGTGGCCGTTGGAAATCCCGGAATGCGAGCGGTCGTGTCAAAACTCGACTCGTAATTCCATTGCTGATTGATCTGGTCATACCGTCGCAAGTCTTCCACGCGATACCCGGCCGTTGGGGCCGTGAACAGAGTCGCGTTCGTGAATGACACGTTGGCCCCGCCGTTTCCCTGAACCTTGCCAGTCCCTTGAATCTGAACCGTGCCCGTCGCTCCGTCGGCCCCGGGGTTCACGCGCAGAGCCTCTTTCACCACGATGCTCTTGGCGTTGCCAGTGATATTCAGCGTGCCGCGAATCGTGCCGATCGTCAGCGTGCCGGCGTTTCCATGCACATTGGTGGTGCCTCGCAGAACACCCGGAATGGTGGCTGTTCCGAACGTATTCTTGGTGGCCTGAACTCCCTGGCCGCTCAGTTCGATATCCGCATTAAAGTCGGCGGCTGCGTGCAGCTTGGTGTCCCCCTTGATCGTGAGAGTGCCCAGCGACGGTGCCTTGAGTTGTCCCGTTCCGAATTGCACCGCAGTAAAAGTACCAATGGCACTGTCCAAGGAAACGATCGCACCATTGCCGATGACTCGCGCCGTCAGTTGCGTCTGCTGACTCGCGGTCCCGCCCGACTCGACATGGGCTCCGTTCAAGATGTCTCGAACCGTCAGCGTGCCGAGGAATCCGCTCAAGCGAACCCCCTCGCCCACGAGGTCCGAGTTGCTGGCGGTCAGAGATTTCAATTCCGATCCCGCGACGCGACCGATGGCCACGGCACCGTCACCACGCAGGGCCTTCGTCACCGTGATTGTCAGCGTGCTGGTTGCCGAGTTCGTATTCTGAACGACGATCTGATCAATCGGTCCTTTACCGTTGGCGTCGGGATCGCTCAGCACGACAGCGACCTTACCTGCGCCGGTCAACTTGACGGAGTAGGTGTCTCCGTCTTGATCGGTGAAGGAGCCCTTCCCCCCCGCCAAGAACGTGAGCGACCCGGTATCAATGACGGGGCTGACGTGAGTGAGTACTTCGCGTGCCTCCAGAATCTCCAGTTTCCACCCGCGTCTCGATGATCTGCGTCGGCAGGCTCGCCGAAGTTGCGGAAATGCCGGAGACACAAATCGCAAAATCCAATCGAACGCGCTCATCATTAGGCCACTCCGAGAATCTGAAGGAGGCACGAGCCAGTAACCACGTTGGATCGGTGTAACCTTCGCACCGCCGAGTGTCGAGCGAACCGAGCGGCCAGTCGAATGTTCAAGGCGGCGCTTCGCAGTCGACTACCGGCACGAACAATTGGCTCTCCGTCATTCGTGTTGATCTCGGGAGATAGTGAGCTGCAAGACGCTTGCCGGGATTATTCATGGTGATTGAGTAACCCGCAGCGTCAGCGAGGGCGTCGTCACGGTTCGCCCTCGCTGACGCGTCGGGTTACTTCGCGGCAGTCTACCTCCTCCATGAAGAGTCCATAAATAATCCCGGTTGGCCGCAGATTATTTCCAGCGACCCGCGGCTCACGATCCGTTTCCAACACGAATGGCGGAGAGCCGAACAACTGAGATCGCTGCTTGGTCGAGTCGTACCCCTCCAAACACTCTGCCGGCGGATTCGTCACGCTCTGGTTTGCATTCGCGAACACCCAATCCAACCGAGTTGCCTCGCGGACGGTGATGTCCTTTTGATCGCCGAAATCATCCGCGATCAGCGGCCGGCCAACAAAAGAACGATGATAAAATCGAGTGCTCGCATGGCGTGAGCATCAGGTCGAAGCAGGCGAAGAGGATTCTTGAATCACGACTGCTGTGCCATACGCGAGTACTTCGGTAATACCTGCCGCGACTTCATTCGCATCGTAGCGTGCTCCAATGATCGCGTTAGCTCCCATTTCGGCAGCGTGTTCCAGCATCAGTTCATACGCGTCGGCGCGAGCCTTCTCGCACATCGACGTGTAGAGCGTGATATTCCCGCCGAAGATGCTTTGGATGCCAGCTCCAATGTTTCCCACGATACTGCGTGAACGGACCACGATGCCACGAACTACTCCGACGTTGCGAATGATCCGAAATCCTGGCAACTCAAATGCCGTGGTCACCAATTTTGGATCCACTTGCCTCATCGCTGATCCCTTTGTTTGAAGTCACTCAGGCGAACTTCAGCAGCAGATCGCCGGTCGCAACCTGGCTGCCAGGTTTGACCAACACGTCTGCGATCTTGCCGTCTCGTTCAGCGTTGATGGTCGTTTCCATTTTCATGGCTTCGACGGTCAGCAGCTTTTGGCCCTTTTTCACGCCGTCGCCGGCTTGAACTGCGACGGTGACGACCATGCCGGGCATGGAGGCTCCGACTTGATTCGTGTCGTTAAGGTCCGCTTTGACGGCGTGCTTCTCGGTCGGTTCCAGCGAGCGGTCGATGACGGTGACGTCGCGCGGTTGGCCGTTGAGTTCAAAGAAAACGTTGCGCGAGCCGTCGGCGTGAGGTTCGCTCATCGTCAGGTACTTGATGATGAGCGTCTTGCCGGACTCGATGTCGATCGAGATTTCCTCGCCAGTGTTCATGCCGTAGAAGAAGACCGGCGTGGGAAAGATGCTCGTGTCCGAGTACTCGACGACGTGCTTGGAAAAATCGTCAAAGACTTTCGGGTACAGCACGCTACTGAGCTTCTCGCGGCGAGTTGGTTCACGTTTGAGCGTCCCTTTGAGCGTTTCGCCGATCTTGTCGAAGTCGGCGGGAGGCAGCGTTTCGCCGGGGCGAGTCGTGAACGGCTTGCGGTCGCGGAGGATGATTTGCTGAATGCGTTCAGGGAAGCCGCCTTCGGGGAATCCCATTGCGCCGCTGAGCAGTTCGATGATCGATTCGGGGAACGCGAGCTCTCGGCCAGCGTCGAGGATCACTTCCGGCGTGAGCTTGTTGGCAACCATGAACAGAGCCATGTCACCGACCGCCTTGGAACTCGGTGTGACCTTCACGATGTCACCGACCATCAAGTTGACTTGAGCGTACGCTCGGCAGATTTCCGGCCATTGTCCCGCGAGGCCGAGCGACTTCGCTTGCTGGTACAGGTTCGTGTATTGCCCGCCGGGCATCTCGTGCGAGTACAGGTCGGTCGTAGCCGGTTGCTGCTCGCTTTCAAACGGCGAGTAGAATTGACGCACCGCTTTCCAATACGCGGCGAGGTCGTCGAGGTGCAGCGAGTTCAATCCGGTCTCGCGCGGCGAAAACCGCAGGCTCTCGCTGAGGAAATTGAGGTTCGGCTGCGACGTGCCGCCGCTCATCGGAGCCATCGCGGCGTCGGCGATATCGAGACCTTCTTCGGCGGCCATCAGGATCGACGCCGATTGAATGCCGCCGGTGTCGTGCGTGTGGAAGTGGATCGGGATGCCGATCTCTTGCTTGAGTGCTCGGACCAGTTCGCGAGCCGCTCGCGGCTTGCACAGGCCGGCCATGTCTTTGATGGCCAGGATGTGCGCGCCCATTTTTTCGAGTTGCTTGGCCATGTCGACGTAATACTTCAGCGAGTACTTCGTGCGGCCGGGGTTCGTGATGTCGCCGGAGTAGCAGATCGAGGCTTCGCAGATCGGCCGCACTCCGTGGCTGGGTGTCGCCGAGAGGACGGCGTCCATCGCGACTTTCATGTTCGGGACACAGTTCAGCGAGTCGAAGACGCGGAAGACGTCCATACCGCACTCGGCCGATTCGTGGACGAATTCGCGAACGACGTTGTCCGGGTAGTTCGTGTAACCGACGGCGTTCGAGGCTCGCAGCAACATCTGGAAGAGGATGTTCGGAATCTTCTCACGCATGTCGGCGAGCCGCTGCCACGGACACTCTTTGAGGAACCGCATCGCCGTGTCGAAGGTCGCTCCACCCCACATCTCCAACGAGAAGAGTTGCGGACTGAGCCGAGAGTACGCCTCGGCGATCTCCAAGAAATCTTTCGAGCGGAGCCGCGTCGCCAGCAGCGATTGATGGGCGTCGCGGAACGTCGTGTCGGTCATCATCAGCGGCTTCAGCTCGCGGACCCACGCCGCAAATTGGGTTGGGCCGAGATCGCGCAAGCGGTCGCGTGTGCCGAGTGGGACCGCGTTGAGATGACTGACATCCGGCACCGGAGCCGGCTCGCGTCGCGCGGGTTGCGGTCGCTGTCCGCCGAACAATGTGTTGCCGTTGACGATGACGTCGCCGAGATACGTCAGTAGCTTGGTCGCTCGATCGTGACGCTTCGGGAACTGGAACAACTCTGGGGTCTCGTCGATGAAGCGAGTCGTGCAGAGGCCAGCTTGAAATGTCGAATGCCGCAGCACCTTGACGAGGAACGGGATGTTCGTTTTGACGCCGCGCACGCGGAACTCGGCGAGACAGCGGTCGAGCTTCTTGATCGCATCCTCGAATCGCCGGCCGCGAGCGGTCACTTTCACGAGCAGCGAATCGTAAAACGGATTGACGACCGCACCGCTGAACGCCGAGCCGGCGTCGAGTCGAATGCCCATACCACCCGCCGAGCGATAGTGAGCGACTCGGCCGTAGTCGGGTAAAAAATTGTTGGCGGGGTCTTCCGTCGTAACTCGGCATTGAACGGCGAAGCCAGTCGTTCGCACGTCCGCTTGCGAGTTGATACCGATGCGGTCATCCGACAGCGGCAATCCTTGAGCAATCAAAATCTGGGACTTCACAACGTCGAGACCGGTGACTTCTTCGGTGACGGTGTGCTCGACTTGAATTCGCGGGTTGACCTCGATGAAGAAGTATTGGTTCGTGTCGGCATCGACGAGGAACTCGACGGTGCCCGCCGCATAGTAGCCAACTTGTTTTCCGATCTTGATGGCTGACTCGCAGAGTGCTTCGCGAACCTTCGGATCGAGATTCGGAGCGGGCGCGATCTCGACGACCTTTTGATGACGCCGCTGCACCGAGCAGTCACGCTCGAACAAATGCACGAGGTTGCCGTGCTGATCACCAAGCAACTGCACTTCGATGTGTCGTGCTCGTTGAATGAATTTCTCGATGAAGATATCGGGACTGCCGAACGCCGAGAGCGATTCACGCTTCGCTTGTTCGTACTGCGCGACGAAGTCTGCCGGATCGCGGACGACGCGCATTCCGCGACCGCCGCCGCCGTGAGCCGCTTTCAAGATCACCGGGAAGTCGAGTGACTTCGCAAGCGCGAGTCCTTCGTCGGCATTCACGATCGCTCGTTGACTACCGCTGAGGACCGGGACGCCGGCCGCGCTCGCGATCTCGCGAGCGATCGTCTTGTCGCCGAGCTTGTGCAACGCTTCGACGCTGGGGCCAACAAACGTGATGCCATTGTCGGCACAGGCTTGGGCGAGTTTCGGGTTCTCGGACAAGAAACCGTAGCCGGGATGGATGCCGTCGATGCCGTACTGTCGGCAGATGTCGATGATCGCGTCGATGTCGAGATACGACTTGATCGGCTCACCTTTCTTGCCGATCTGATACGCCTCGTCTGCTTTGAAGCGGTGCAGGGCGAAGCGGTCCTCGTGCGTGTAAATCGCAACGGTGCGAATGCCGAGCTCGTAGGCGGAACGGAACACGCGAATCGCAATTTCGGAGCGATTCGCCACCAACAGTTTTTCGATTTTGCTCATGGGAACCTGAACTGGAGCAGACGATCAGCCTGCTGGAAAAGCGGACGGGCACGTTGGAAACGAGCCCCACGACGGCGCGGGGCGGTACGTTATGGGACGGCTCGCGCGGTCGCAATTCTGGCGTGCCGAAGATGCCGCAACTGTTGCCGGCGGGCCGCCTACATCACGACTAGAGCGGTTCCATCAGCCGTGCAGCGGTTATCTGTAGCCGAAGTCGCCAGACTTCGGGGCGGAACTCTGGCGAGTCCCGCTACAGCAACTTGGAACCGCTCTAATCCCGTCCGACGTGTTTGATTTTCTCCCACTTGGTGTCAAATGTCGCGGAGGTGAATTTCGGGTCGTTGTCGAGATCGTGGCAGGTGACGCACAGCGATTTCTTGGCTTCGGCCAGTGTGACGCGGACCTCTTTGTTGGCAGCGTCTTTGTCGCCGGCGTCGATCAATTGAATGTGTCGGCTGCCGGG
>JAYVQJ010000274.1:0-2468 GCA_043777235.1 Planctomycetia bacterium | reverse complement strand
TCGAAACCCAGACTGCGGTCAACCTCGACCGCCCGCTCAAAATCCGTCCCAACACAATCGCTGAAAACGCGAGAAGAGATCGCTTATTTGAGGCCTAGGGACGACCGACAATAGCCCAGCACGTCAGTGCTGGGAAAAGGTGGGATAGAACACGCAAAGTCCCGTTAGGGACGACAGACTCGGCGAATCATTCTGTCGTCCCTGGCGGGACTTAAATTGCAATCATACTTGTGTCACCCAGCACTGAAGTGCTGGGCTATTGTCGCGTGTCCCTGGCGGGACAAAAACAAAACGGCTCAGCTTTGAGTCACTGTTGAATGATGACCCTTTCTCACATTGAAGGAGTGAATCATGGATCGTCGTCAATTCTTGGCCACGGCTGCTGCCGCTGGATCATTGGCTCTGGACCTTCCGCAACTGCGAGCCAATCAGCACGGCGATGAACAACACTGTGAGGACCGCACCTTTGCCACGCCCGAAGAGGCTAGAAAATCGCCGCCGGAGAAATTGGGATATGTCATTGGCGTCTATGCGGGGACGGAGATCAAGAAGCCGGATTACCTCGCGACCATTGACCTCGATCCCGCGTCGAAAACTTATTCGCAAGTCATCCATCGGTTGTCGATGCCGAACGTTGGCGACGAACTGCATCACTTCGGTTGGAATGCCTGCGCGAGTTGTCATGGTCATCGAGCTCGGCGGTATCTCATCATTCCGGGACTGGTCTCGGGACGCATTCACATTGTGGATACGGAGAACCCGGCACAGCCCAAGTTGCACAAGGTCATCGAACCGGACGAGATTGTTCGCAAGACCAAGCTGACCGCGCCGCATACGGTTCACTGCCTCGCCGATGGTCGGATCATGATCTCGATGTTGGGGGACGAAAAGCTGATGGGGCCGGGGGGCTTTCTGTTGCTCGACGAGAAGTTCGAGGTCGCCGGTCGCTGGGAAGCGGACACTCAAGGGATGAATTTCAACTACGACTTCTGGTATCAGCCGCGCCAGAACGTGATGGTCAGCAGCGAATGGGCCGCTCCGAGCACCACGCGACCAGGCTTCAAACTCGACGATGTCAAAGCGGGGAAGTATGGCCATCACGTCCATTTCTGGGACTGGTCGAAACGCAAGATCGCCAAGAGCATTGATCTCGGCGAAAAGGGAATGATCCCGCTCGAGGTCCGCTTCCATCACAATCCAGAGAGCACGCACGCCTACGTCGGGGCCGCGCTCTCGAGCGTGATGTGGCACCTCTCCAAAGTCGGCGACGAGTGGCAGGCCGAGAAAGTGATCGAGGTCGCAGGGAAGGAAACGAAGGGCTGGGACTTTCCGGTGCCGGGGCTGATCAGCGATCTGGTCATCTCGATGGACGACCGCTGGCTCTACTTCTCCAATTGGCTGCACGGCGACATCCGCCAGTACGACATTCGCGATCCGGCGAAACCCAAACTGACGGGTCAAGTCTGGGTCGGCGGGCTGATTGGGAACGCCCCTAAGATTCGCGGCAAACAGGCCACCGGTGGACCGCAGATGCTGCAACTCAGTCTGGATGGCAAGCGGCTCTATGTGACCGACTCGCTCGTCAGCAGTTGGGATAATCAGTTCTACCCGAACATCGCCAAGCAAGGCTCGTTGATGCTGCAACTCGACGCCGACACCGAGCAGGGTGGCCTCAAACTGAACAGCGATTTCTTCCTCGACTTCGGCAAGGAACCCGAAGGCCCCGCTCGCGCTCACGAGATGCGCTTCCCAATGGGCGACTCGACGTCCGACGTGTGGATGTGATGTGACATCACACGGCGATGTGGTGCCGTTTCAATAACATCGTGCATTCGCGAGTTGAATGTGGAGTCAGATTTGTGTCTTCGTTGGATGATCGAAGCTCAAGAAGCATTCTGTTGTCGTGAGTTCGGCTCCCATGATAGAGTCGTTTTGTGCTTCCCGGAAAATCGAAAAGAGAGCCAGATCATGCCCCGCCAAACAACCTATGCCAAAGCCCAAGCAAACCTTGCCGACTTGTGTGATCAAGTCACGGCGGATCGGGATGTGGTCGTGATCAGCCGCCGTGGCGCAGACGATGTCGCGCTGGTCGCGGCCTCGGAATTGTCGGGGCTGCTCGAGACGGCCCATTTGCTCCGATCGCCCAAGAATGCGCGGCGCTTGATGACGGCGATGAAGCGTGCTCAGTCGCGCCGTGGCGATGTTGGCTCGGTCTCACGCTTGCGACAGGAGATCGGCATTGACCGGCAAGAATAGAGGATTAGGGAATCAACCTCGTCAGCGCGATGCCGTTTTTCATCCTGAGTTTCGCCAAGACTTGCGATTCTGAATGGAAGCCGAGCGGAAGGTCGCTCTGCGGGCCTTTGACTTTGGACTAGCCCACGTTTTGCGTGCGCGCCATGTAGCGCGTAATGTGACGCGCAAGGAGCGCAGTTCATGTCCCCACGTCGAGCATTTACGAGAGAGTT
>JAYVQJ010000273.1:0-2469 GCA_043777235.1 Planctomycetia bacterium | reverse complement strand
CGAACCGGACGCTAGCGCGTTCCGGCTGATTGGATCGGCAACACAAGAATCAACAAGAGTGGCGGAGAGCCAGAAAATTCAAAGTTGAGCGGCAGTGTCGTCGCCGAACTCCAAGTTGCAAGGTTGCGAGAACGGGCTGCGTGTCCGGCCGAATGCCGCTGGCCGTTTTCGTAACCCGACGGCACGGCTGGCTAATGTTTCAAACGGTGGAGGGTACGCCGCTATGTAACCCGAAGCGTGAGCGAGGGAATGCCCCGGAACTCCCTCGCTCACGCTGCGGGTTACATGTCTGAGACCGGACAATTAGCCAGCCGTGAACTCGATGGCCTTCACACTTGCCGACAATCTCAAACTCAGGACACTGCCTCAACCCGTCAACAAGAGGCTCATCATGAAACACCTGCTTTCCGGCGTGCATCAATTTCAGTCGCAAGTCTTTCAGCGAGAGCGCGACTTCTTCGACAAGCTCGTCGCAGGTCAAAGTCCGAGCGCCTTGTTCGTGACCTGCTCCGATTCGCGAGTCGATCCGAACCTCATCACTCAAGCCGGCCCGGGTGAGCTGTTCGTGCTGCGAAACGCCGGCAACATCGTGCCTCCGCACGGAGCTTCGAACGGCGGTGAGGCAGCGACGATTGAATACGCTGTCGCGGCGCTCGGCGTGCGTGACATTGTGATTTGTGGGCACTCACGCTGCGGAGCCGTTCAAGCTCTGCTGCATCCAGAACGAGCAGCCGCACTGCCGCTCGTGAGCCGCTGGTTACAGCACGCCGAAACGACACGGCGGATCATCGCCGAGAACTACACGCACGCGACCGGTGACGAACTTGTCGAGATTGCCGTCCAGGAACATGTCCTCGTGCAAATCGAGAACATTCAGACGCATCCCGCTGTCGCCGTGAAGCTGCAACGATCCGAGTTGACGTTGCACGCCTGGGTTTACCATCTGGAAACCGGCGAAGTGCTGGCGTACTCGCCCGAAGATCGCCGATTCGCACCGCTCAACGCGGACGATTCCGCCGCGGTACCGCGACGAGGCATCGACAACCCGATGCTCCGAAAATAATTTTGTCAGCAATGTCGGCCGATTTCGCCGAAATCGGCTGTGCCTGACGTTGCTCGCCAATTGCGGACTTCGGCGAAGTCCGCCCACAAAAAAACCCGGTGACGTCAGTCTCACCGGGCTTTTTGTTTTGATTGCACTGCCTGCGATCGCTCAAGCGACCGTCGACAATTCCGGGATCGGTTTGCCATGTTCGACCATGTAGACCGGTCGGCCACCTTGATTGACGAACTGCGTGCCGAGGTCGATGCCGAGTGTCTCGAAAACGGTGGCCATCACATCCTGCGGCGTGATCGGGCGAGTCTGCGGGCGAGTCACCTTTGAGTCGGATTCGCCGATGACTTGTCCCATCTTCAAGCCGCCGCCGCTGAGAGCCAGCGTGCTGAGCGGTGCCCAGTGATCGCGGCCGGCGTTGCGGTTGATCTTCGGAGTCCGTCCGAATTCACCGGTGATGACCAGCAGAATGTTCTCGCCCAAGCCGCGTTCTTGCACGTCTTGCACGAACGTCGCGACGGCGTGATCGAGCATCGGGGCACGGCCCTTCATGCTCTGCAAAATGTTGCCGTGCATGTCCCAGCCGCCGTAGTTCAGCGTGACGAACCCGCAGCCCTTCTCACACAACCGGCGAGCGATCAGTAATTGCTCTCCGAGTCCTTTGCCGTACTTGGAGACGATCCCCTTGTCTTCTTTCTTGAGATCAAACGCATCGGTCGCGTTGCCGAGGACGAGGTTGAAGGCTTGCTTCTCGAAGGCGTCCAAGCCGCCCATCAAACCGGTGCGGTCCGCATCGCGTTGAAACGTATCGAAACCTTCCAGCAACGCGCGGCGATCTTCGACTCGTTCGAGTGTCGTTCGCAGCGTCATGTTCGTCTTGGCTTGGTTGTTCGTTCCGAACGGAGCGTACGCCGTTCCGAGAAACGCCGGGCCATCGGAACCGATGCCGTCGAGCCGCACATAGGTCGGCATCCCGGTCTCAGCATGATTGGCTCCGCGAACGCGAGCAGTGATCGAACCGAGCGACGGCCGAGTCGGCTGCCCGCCGTTATCGACCATGCGGTTGTCGTAACCGGTCATCAAGAAGTGCGTGCCGCCACCGTGACCGCTGTTGGTGTGAGCGAAGGAGCGGACGAACGCGAAGTGCTCGGCCTGTGAGGCGATCTTCTCGAACTGTCCGCCGATCGTGATTCCTGGCACCGAGGTCGTGGCCTCACCGGTCACGCTGCGATATTCGACCGGAGCGGACATTTTTGGATCGAACGTCTCGACGTGCGTTGGACCACCGCCAAGCCAGAGCCAAACCACGGACGTGTCTTTGACTTTCCTGCCGCTCTTCGCCGCTTGCTCGCGAGCCGCCAGCAACTGCGGCAAGCCCAAGCCGCCCAATCCCAAACCACCGATTTTCAGGAAGT
>JAYVQJ010000272.1:0-2480 GCA_043777235.1 Planctomycetia bacterium | reverse complement strand
CGGTTTTTGCGGCACGAACCGGGGCTAGCGCCGCGCGGCTAATTCTGGGACTTCGTATAAGTAGACCCGCAGAGAAAAGTAGGTGAGTCATTTCGTGACTCGAAGATTCCAGTCACGGAGTGACTGGTCTACTTTCACGCCAGCGGCAAATTGAACACGGTTTGACAATTCTTGCAGCGTGCTCGGCGCAGGCCCGGTCGCAGCGTGATCCGATACGACGCCGCGCAGCCGGGGCAACTCACCGTGACGACTTGCGGCTCGACAACGACCTCGACTTCGGGAATGACCTCGATCGGTTCGTCCCGGCGTTCGATAACCGGCTTCTGCGCGGGAGGCCAATTCGGAAGTGGTGCCGGTCGCACGGGGCGACGCATGGGCAGCTCAACTTTCACGGGGGGTGGATCGAGGGCACGAACGTCCTCGTCGTCGGTCGCGGCTTCGGGCGGCGCGGCGGGCTTCGCTTCCGACTCTTCCACCAACATGCTGACTTTGTCGAGCGGCAGATCGTCGAGGTGTTCCTCGACCCAACGAGCTGCTTCGCCATTGAGCGGGCTTTTGACGTTGTAACTTTGGAAGGCGAGCATCTCGCCGATGCGGGCGACGAGAGATGCCAGTGGTTCGCCCGCGCTCCAATGGTCGCCGACGCAGATCGCGTGCGGAGCGATGTTCGGATGAAACACCGGCGTCAACATTCGGCATTGCGGCGGCACGCGCGGGTAGTTGCGCGGCAACGCGATCTCGACCAGATGGCTTTTGATATCGACCAAGTCTTCGTTGACCTGCCGCAGACTGCGGATGCGATATTCCAATTGATATCGCTCCGGCGGCTCGCCGTCGGTCTGAATGATCTTCAGCCGCGGATGCCGGCGGACGTAGTCGCTCAGCTTGTCAAAGTCGGCTTGCAGACGGCGGAGTCGAACGGCGCTCATCGAGGGTTGGTCCTTGTAGTCCGGACGCCCACGTCCGGACGGAGTGACCGGACGTGGGCGTTTGGTCTACTTGTCTTAATGCCGCAGCACGAATTCGGGGGACGATAACAAACTCCAGACGACGTCTTCCAAGTTGGCTCGGCGATTGTCGGACGACGTCAAATGTTTGCGCCCCGCTGCCAACTCAGTCGGCAACGGTGCGCGGTTGAGGATCGTCCAGAAGAGGTCATCGATCAACGACTCGGGATCGAATTTCGTACCAAGCCAATCGTGCAGACGATTGCTGTCGCGAGCGAGCAGCTCATTCAAGATCGGTCCACTGACGACTTGAAACGTCTGCGCGAGCGTCGGCTCGTCAGATCGTTCGCACTCGCAGGCTTGCAGACGAGGCGGCTTGCCGAACATCGTCAGCAACTGGTCGCCGCTGGCCGGGTCGGAGTCGCGCCGCCGAAAGAGACGCACGCCGGCTAATTGTGAAGCTCGCGTGTTAGCCGGGTAGCCGTTGAAGTTCAACTTCGCTCCCAGCACTTGGCTGAACGAATCGGCCAGTTGTTCCGCCGAGAGCCGCCGCACGATCGCGTGTGAGAAGTTGGACTCGTCATCGCGGTTCGTCTCGTTGGGATCGGCCGAAAGTTGATAAGTCCGCGATGCCATGATCGTGCGGATCAAGTGCTGAACGTCGAAGTGATGCGCGACGAATTCATCCGTCAGAGCGGCCAGCAACGCGAGATTGCTTGGCGGGTTCGTCGCACGGAAGTCGTCAATCGGATCGACGATGCCTCGGCCGAGCAGATGAAACCAAATTCGGTTGACCTGCGCTTCGGCGAAGCGGCGATTGTTCGAGCTGGTGAGCCAGTCGGCGACCGCGAGTAGGCGGTCCGGAGGAAAAGGACTAACGGCTGTCGGCTGTCGGCTGTCGGCCTTCGGCCCGGCCAGGAATCGCGGCTTCACTGGTTTGCCGGTTCCAGGATGCTCGACCTCTTTGCCTTCGCCGATGAGGACCAGTTGCTCGCCGTCGAATTCGTGCGAGTCATTTTTGTCGCGGCGGTTGTTTTCGAGCACTTCGTATTTCACGCGAGCGAACTGGTTCGCCCAGCCGTAGTAATCGGCCTGCGTCCAGCGATCGAATGGATGGTTGTGACACTTCGCGCATTGCAGTCGCGTGCCCAGGAACACTTGAGCGACGGTCTCGGCCCGCGTGATCGGGTCACGCATCGCGCGGTAGAAGTTGCTCGGCGGGTGCTCATAGGTGCTGCCGCGCGCGGCGATCAGTTCGCGAACGAAAGCATCGAGCGGCTTGTTCGTCGCCACGCTGTCGCGAATCCAAGCGTGAAACGTCGCGACTCCTTTGCGGTCGAGCGTCTTCTCCTCGACCCGCAGCAAGTCGGCCCACTTGAGTGCCCAGAAGTCGGCGAACTCTGGACGAGTCAGCAGCTCGTCGATCAACCGCTGTCGCTTATCGAGCCGTTGATCGCGGACGAACTCACGAGCTTCGGCCGCAGACGGAACCACGCCGAGTAAATCCAAACTCGCGCGCCGCACGAACGTCGC
>JAYVQJ010000271.1:0-2480 GCA_043777235.1 Planctomycetia bacterium | reverse complement strand
CGGGCTACATTGAAAATAGGACACTACCCGCGAGATGCTGACGGCCTCGGATCGTTTCCAGCTCTTCGTGCCCCCGATAGAGTCCCTGCCTCGTGTGCCGAGAAGCTTTGGAATTCTCGCTGAGGAAAACTCGAACTTGTGATTCGCAAACAAGGAGCATCGCGTGATTCGCCAATTCACAACACTGGTCGTTGTCGTTGCCCTGGGACTCTTTGGATCTGCCGATCGAACGCGCGCGGCCGATCCTGTTCGGGTCGGAATTCTTGGGATCGATAACTTCGGCTCGGTGGCTTACACGGAGTTCCTCAATCGACCGCATGCAGAGGGAGTCTTTGAAGGAGTCCGCGTCGTTGCGGCATACCCGGTCACAAGCGACTACCCGGAAAGCAAAGAATTGACTGAGCGTTGGAAGGACCAGCTCCTGAAGATGTATCAGAGTCCGAAGGATCCGAAAGATGCCGTGCCGCCGATCGAGATGGTGAACTCCGTCGACGAACTTCTGAAACGAGTCGATGCCGTGATGATCTTCAGCATGGACGGCCGCCAGCATTTGCCGCAGGCAACCGCAGTGCTCAAGGCTGGCAAGCGACTTTTCATTAGCCGTCCGGTGGCGTCGTCGGTGGCCGATGCGGTCGCGATTCTGAAACTGGCCGAAGAAACGAAGTCCCCGTGCTGGAGCAGTTCGCAGCACCGTTACAGCACCGGCTTCAGCGGCATGAAAAATCATCCGGAGGTGGGCCGCGTGATCGGCTGCGATGTGTACGGCGGCTGGACCGTGAACGCTCCCGAATCCGACAATTTCACTCGCCCGCTGCACAGCATCGAGACTTTGCAAACCATCATGGGACCGGGCGTCGTTTCGGTCACATGTGCCTCGACCGCGACGACAGAGTTGATCACAGCCCTGTGGAAAGACGGCCGCGTCGGCACCTACCGCGGCATCAAAGAGGGTGGCGTCAAATACAGTGCGACGGTCTTTGGTGAGAAGGGAGTCTCGACCGCCGGCATCTACGGCCACGGCATCCCCGTCAACGGAGTCGTCCCGACGGCCGACAAGTACGTCGGCTACGAAGGACTGGCCACCGAGATCGCCAAGTTCTTCAAAGGTGGCCCGCCTCCCGTCAGCCCGGCGGAAACGCTGGAGATCTTCGCTCTGTTGCAAGCCGCCGAAGAAAGCAAAGCTCAGAACGGAGCCGTCGTCCCGCTGAAGAATCTCTGGAAAGCGGACAGCAAGTAACACGACACCGCGCCGGTTCGTCGTTTGTCAGACACCGCTACCGGGGACGATTGCGAAGCAAGTGATCGTATTCCGCGTGTGTGCCGATCCAGATCCAAACGAAATCCGTAGCCTCTTCAACTGCCAACGCTCGGTAGTGCGCCCCAACTCGAACGGACCAAAACGACCCGACTCGTTTCAATTACAAGGACGGGTGTCGCGGATTCTGCTACATCTGTTCATAGCAACGATCCGCCAACCGCTGCGTCTCTTCGGGCAGACGTTGATAGCAGTCCCAAAACCGTGGTGTGGCGCGATGGTTCATCGTTCGGAGCAGCGGCCCTCGCGCAAGGATTCACGAGCCTCGTCGGCCAGCCAATCCAGACGTCCCGCTTGCACGTCGGACTCAAATTTCCGGTCCCAAAGCTGCGCGTCGTACTCGACGAACCAAGCCCGGAAGGCGACGAACTCGTCCTCCGACAACCGTTGCACAGCCGATTCCAACTCTTGAATCGCAGTCATGGCGAACACGCTATCTGTTCTCAAAACCTGAATCAAGACGCCAAATCATTTCAACGTCTTTGGAGTTGGCGGTTGCGGAGCCAGATTTGGACGGAGCCGCAAGCGCTCTCACGATTCGGTCATTCCGCCGCGAGGTCGAGTTCCGCAAGCAATTGCTCGTGAGTGACGCACTCTCCGCGACGCACCTGCTCGCGTGCTTTGGCAATCGACACGATGAACTCTGGCGATCGCTCGATCTTCAACCATTCCAAGTCGTCGTCTTCGATGGGCATGACCACGGCCACCGGACGACCATTCTGAATGAGCACCACGTCCTCGGAACGAGCTTCGTGGACGATTTCATCACAACGTGTTTCGGCATTCCAGGTCATCGTTTTCATGGTGCTTGCTCCGGAGTCGGGTCGGTTGCCTTGGGGCGAACATGCAGAATATGCACGGTCTGCTTGCCTTCGTCCACGTCAAAGTAGACGCGGAACTCATCGACTCGCAGTCGGTATTAGCTCCAGAACGGCTGCGTCATCTCTTTGATCCGACTGCGGCTGGTGTTCGTCGGCTGATGCCGCAACGTCGAGTCAATCATTGTCACAACGCGCTGCCGATCAAAAGCACGTAACGCTTTGATTTCAGCTCACGCTGTGTTGGAGTAATACGGATCGCAAGAAATCACTGCGCGTTTGCCCGTTCGGCTCGTCACGCGGAGCGGTGACGGCTACGTAGCCATCATCGCTCCGCGTGATGAGCC
>JAYVQJ010000270.1:0-2486 GCA_043777235.1 Planctomycetia bacterium | reverse complement strand
GCACGCCTTGGAACACGATCCAGACGTGCTCGTGAGCTTCGAGGTTTGTCGGCTGATTGAACTTCCTGCGGAACTCGGCGTGTCCGCTACTGTTCCCTTCGAAGATCGTCTGCCAACTCGCAGGCATCGTGACGCGGTGCGGTGGCTCATCGCGATCCAACCGCCGAACCTCCCACGGACCTTTCAAGAACATGCGATGAACTGGCATGTTTCAACCGTACCGCGCCCCTCAGAGAGCGGCCTCTCTCAATCTCGCGGGCCGCTCCCTAACGGTCGCGGTACGGCGTTGACTCAGTAGCTTCGCGGTGTGACTCGGCCTTGCACTCGGCCGGGCAAGCCTTGAATGCGTAAGAAACCTTCGGCGTCGGTTTGGTTGTAGCTGCCGCCGCCCTCCATCGTGGCGATGCCTTCGTCATAGAGGCTGTTCGGGCTGCTGCGCGCGGCGGTGATGATGTTGCCTTTGTAGAGCTTCAGCGTGACGCTGCCGGTGACGTGGCGTTGGGCGTTTTGGTTGAAGGCCAAGAGGGCGTCCATCTTCGCGTGGTACCAGAAGCCGTAGTACACCATCTCGGCGACTTCCGGGGCGAGGCGGTCGCGGAGGTGCATGAGGTCGCGGTCCATCGTCAGTTGCTCGACGACGCGGTGAGCGTGATACAGGATCGTCATGCCGGGAGCCTCGTACACGCCGCGACTCTTCATGCCCACGAAGCGGTTCTCGACCATGTCGATGATGCCGACTCCGTGCCGCCCGCCGATCGTGTTGAGTTCCTTGACCATCTCCAGCGCGGTCTGGCGTTGGCCGTTCAGACTGACCGGCACGCCGGACTCAAAGTCGATCGTGATCGTCTCCGGCTTGTCGGGAGCGGCCATCGGCGTGACGCACATGCCGAACTCGACCAGCTCGATGCCGTTGGTTGTCAGCTCTTCGAGCTTGCCCGCTTCATAGCTGATGTGCAGGCAGTTTTCGTCGGACGAGTACGGCTTCGACACCGACGCCTTCACCGGAATGTTCTTCTTCGCGCAGTAGTCGATCATCGCCGTGCGGCCGGGGAACGCGGCTCGGTACTTTTCGATGCGCCACGGAGCGATGATCTGCACCGCCGGGTTGAGCGCCTCGGCCGCGAGCTGGAAGCGGCACTGATCGTTCCCCTTGCCGGTGGCCCCGTGAGCGAACGCCTCGGCCCCGACCTCGCGGCAAATTCGGACGCACTCCTTCGCAATCAGCGGCCGAGCAATCGACGTCCCCAGCAAGTACCAGCCTTCGTACTTCGCTTGAAACTGCATGACCGGAAACGCGAACTCCCGGCACAGCTCCTCCTGCACATCGACGATCTGCGAAGTCTTCGCTCCGCAGTTCTTCGCCTTCTGCAAGATCGCCTGCCGATCCTCACACGGCTGCCCCAAGTCCACATACACCGCATGGCAGTCGTACCCCTGCTCCTGCAACCAACAGAGAATCACAGACGTGTCGAGTCCACCCGAATAAGCCAAAACGCACGACGGCATGAATGCACCCTTTGCGATTTTTGATTTCAGATTTTTGATTTTCGATCCGGCGAGCCGACGGGCGTCAGCCCTCGGACTTTCAACGAGCGGCGATTCTGGTCAGACGATGTAATGGCAGCAAGCGAACGCACGAATGTAGCCCTGTCGCTCCGCGACAGGTTAGCCCAGCGTGAAGGACGTGGATTGGCTGTTGTGGGTTGATCGCGCGGACGACGTCGAACGACCGTTCGGCTTTCCTGTCGCGGAGCGACAGGGCTACATTCGGCAGGGCTACAGTTTACCAACTCGCGAGACTCAACATGGCTTCGACGCTTTGGCCGTTGCAGGTGTTTGATCCGAACGCGGAGTTCTCCATCGTCGAACGCAAGCTGCCGCATTGGTCACAGGCCGGAGCCGTCTGCTTCATCACTTGGCGGACGATCGACTCGATTCCCAAATCCGTGCTCAACCGCTGGTACGCGGATCGAGAAGACTGGCTCCGCCGACACGGCATTGATCCGCACGGCTCCGATTGGAAAAACCAAGTCCAGCAGTTACCTCACAAGCTGCGGGCCGAGTTCGGACGAGCCTTCTCTGACCGCTGGCATCGGCATTTTGATGCTTGCCACGGACTGTGGCACGACGCTCCGCGTCGTGAGTTTGCGACGCGGAGCGTCACACCACAATTCGACGGCGAGCGCTACGAACTGACCGATTTCGTGGTCATGCCCAACTACTTCCATTTGATTGCGGCGTTCGTTGATGAAAGCAGAATGCTGGCTCAATGCAAATCAGAAAACGATGAGCCGTGCATGGGCAATCAAGAGCGAGATTTCGGCTTCATCGAGTGCGTGTGTGGGTACGGCTCCAAGTGGACGAGTACGTCGCGGAGGTTCGTGAATTGGGTGACGAGCCGATCCTTGACCGCGTGGCCGATGCGATGCCCTTCGTCGACCGTGAGGTGGCCATCGACTTCGATATGAATGTCGGCGAAGTATTCG
>JAYVQJ010000269.1:0-2487 GCA_043777235.1 Planctomycetia bacterium | reverse complement strand
CCATTGCTCTGTCGGGCGCAAATGCCGTGCCGAAGTTTCGCGTCGTTGCGAGGCTTTTCAGACAAATGTCGATACGTTGTGTGTAAATGACAGAACTTGGACCCACCCTACGGATTCTCATCGGCATAGCGGATCAGGCTGAAGACGTCGTACTGACTGAGCTTCTCGCGGCCCTTGAGGAAGTCGAGTTCGATGACGAACGCGCAGCCGGCGATGGTCGCGTGAAGCTGCTCGACGAGATTGACGCAGGCGAGCATTGTGCCGCCGGTGGCCAGCAGGTCATCGACGATCAGGACGCGATCGTGTGGGCCGAGGGCGTCGACGTGCATGTGCAGCGTGTCGCTGCCGTATTCGAGTTCGTACGAGAACGATTGAGTTTCAAACGGCAGCTTGCCCGGTTTGCGAACGGGGATGAACTTCGCATTGAGTTGCAGTGCCAACGGAGCCGCGAAAATGAACCCGCGCGCTTCGGCCGCGACGACGGCGGTAACGCCTTTGTCGAGGAAGTGTGAGGCGAAGCGATCGACCACTTCACGAAACGCCGCTGGTTCGGCGAGCAATGTCGTGATGTCACGGAACATGATTCCCGGCTTTGGAAAATTCGGGATGCTGCGGATGTATCGCTTGAGGTCGATGTCGTTCATTGAGCTTCAGCTTTCTCGGAAGAAGTATTCGGGGAAGCGTTGCGTCCTTCCACGTCGTTTTGCGTTGCGGCCGGCGGGGTGGGCTGAGATTGCAGAAGCCGTTGCGCTTCGGCGACATATTCCTTGGCGTGTGAATCTTCGCCGTATAGCTCGACGATCTTCTGCCAGATGACGATGGCTTCCTCGCGTTGATCCGATTCGACGAGCTTGTTGGCTCGTGACAACGCGGACTTCAGCAGATCATCGGTCGCACGTTTGACGCGGTGTTGCCGCACCGAATCGCGCAGATCGAGAGCGTCTTTGTAGGTCTTCTGAAACGCATCTTGTCCTTTGGTGAGAACCAAGATCGCGTCCAGCTTTCGTTCCGCCAGCGCGTCGTCTCCGATCTTGAAGTACTCCTGAGCCAATTCGAGTTGCCGTTGCGGTTCGGAAGTGGGAGCGGACCCTCGATTGCGGGCGCGGATTCTGAGTTTGGTTTCGTAAAGTTCGATCGTCTTCAGGTGCGGATCGACCAGCTCCTGCCAGCGTGCGGAGTCAAGTTGGACCAGTCTCTTGAAGTGTTCTTTGGCCGAGATCCATTCCGTATTGGCATCCTGTTTCATGATCTTGGTCGCGATGTTGTAGCGTTCTTCTTGAGTCGGCTCGCGATTCACGAAGAACCATCCGCACAAACAAACCAACAGCAACAACGCGGCGACTTGCACCCAGAATTTATCCAATGCTCGACCAATGACGCCGCCATCTTGTTGTTCCGAGAGCGCCTTGCGCATCAAGTTGCGCATGATCGTGCCGGGGCCTTGGCTGGGAGGAGCCAAGTGTCGGGTGGCATCAGAGGCGGTCGCCTCATGCGGTGCCGAGGGAGAGGTCAGTGTTGCTCCTTGAGCGGGCGACTGAGCCGACGCTGCGGCCCCGGCCGGTGTCGGGATCGTGATTCCCAGCGGAACGTTGTGGCCGAGCGCGTCGGGGATCACAACCGTCGGTGCGAGCCGCCCATCCTCGATCAATCGGGCGTGATCGCCGGCTTGAGTGAGTTCCGCATCGTGCGCGGTGGATGGAGAACCCGATCCGGAGATGGCCGCCGCTTCCGCCGCCTTTTGTTCGTTCTGCCAAGCGAACCGCTTCTGAACTTCGGCCAGACGCAGTGACAAGACGTAGGAATCGGGAAAGCGTTTGTCCGGCTCTTTCTCCAGCAGTTTGCAGACGATCTCTTCTAACTGCCGAGGGATTTCGGTGACGTACAGACTGGGGCGATCGAACGTCGCGAACTGATGCTTGTGGATGACATCCAGAGACGTCTTGCCGCTGAACGGCGGGCGGCCGGTCAGCATCACATACATCACAGCGCCGAGCGAATACAGGTCGCTCTTCTTGGTGGCTCGTTGGCCTTTGGCTTGTTCGGGAGACATGTACTCGGCCGTGCCGACGATGCCACCGGTGACAGTCAGCTTCTGCGAGGCGAAGACTTGGGCAACGCCGAAGTCCGTCAACTTCACCGAGCCGTCGGTCGAGAGCATCAGATTTGACGGCTTGAGGTCGCGATGAATGATCCCCGAATTGTGTGCCGCTTTGAGTGCTCGGCAAATCTGCAAGCAGAGGTCGATCACTTCTTGCCAGGGGATTCGCTTGTCGCGCTTCAACCGCGAGGTCACGGTCTCGCCGTCGACGTACTCCATCGCGTAGTAGTAGAGGTCTCCGTCATTGCCGCTCTCGTAGAACTCGACGATGTGCGGGCTTTTGAGCTGCTCCATCGACGCGATCTCGCGTTTGAACCGCTCGATAAAACCTTCCTCGCGAGCCAGTGACGCGGGCAGCACCTTTACGGCCGCCTGCCGACCGGTCTCGT
>JAYVQJ010000268.1:0-9655 GCA_043777235.1 Planctomycetia bacterium | reverse complement strand
GACAAATCTCTTCTTCGCGTCTCCGCGCCTTCGCGTGAGTCAATCTTAAGCCAGAGCAGGACAGCGACACCGCATCCCCAAGGTCATTCGCGCGACGGATGAACTCAGGAATTGCAGCTCAGTCCGCAGACGCTATCTTGCTTCGATTGATTGTGTGCTCTGTTTTCATTCTGCCAGGCTCAAGAGGATTGCGATGCACCCCCTCCAAAATCATCGCGATGCTGTGTCTCGCCGCCATTTTTGTGGTCGCACCGGCACCGTGCTCGGCACAGCAGCCGTCGCATCGCTACTGGCGAGAGAAGGACTCGCGGCATCCGAAGCTCTGCCGGGCCGTACACACTTCGTGCCGACCGCCAAGCGAGTGATTTACCTCTTTCAATCTGGAGGTCCAAGTCACCTCGACCTGCTGGATGACAAGCCCGAATTGAAGCGGCTGCACGGATCCGAACTGCCGGACTCAATCCGGCAGGGACAGCGACTGACCGGGATGACGTCGGGACAAAAAAGCTTTCCGGTGATCGCGTCGAAGTTCGCGTTTCGGCAATTCGGCCAGAACGGGACGTGGCTCAGCGAACTGCTGCCGCACACGGGACAAGTGATCGACGAGCTGTGTCTGATTCGCTCGATGCACACCGAGGCGATCAATCACGACCCGGCGATCACGTTCATTCAAACCGGTTCGCAACAGCCGGGCCGACCGTCGCTCGGAGCGTGGGCCAGTTACGGACTCGGCAGCGAAGCGGACGACTTGCCGGCGTTTCTCGTGCTGATCTCGCACGGCAGCGGGAAGGATGCGAATCAAGGATTGCTCGACCGCTTGTGGGGCAGCGGCTTCCTGCCGACCAGTCATCAAGGAGTGAAGCTGCGCGGCAGCGGCGATCCGGTGCTGTATCTCTCCGATCCGCCGGGCATCGACCGCGAATTGCGCCGCAAGATGCTCGACGGTCTCGCCAAGCTCAACGAGATCGAACACGCGAAGGCAGGTGATCCCGAAATCGCGACTCGCATCGCGCAGTACGAGATGGCATTTCGGATGCAGGCGTCGGTGCCGGAACTGATCGACTTGTCGAAAGAGACGGCGGCGACGTTCGAGTTGTACGGCGAAGAGTCGCGCAAGCCGGGGACGTTCGCCGCGAATTGTTTGCTCGCGCGGCGGCTGCTCGAACGAGGCGTCCGCTTCGTGCAGCTCTATCATCGCGGCTGGGACAATCACGGCTCGCTGCCGACAAACATTCCGAAGCAATGCCACGACGTCGATCAACCGCAAGCCGCGCTCATTCGCGATCTCAAACAGCGAGGGTTGCTTGAAGACACGCTCATCATCTGGGGTGGCGAGTTCGGCCGCACGGTCTACGGCCAAGGTGGTCTGCAAGCCGATTACGGCCGCGATCATCACGGCCGCTGCTTCTCGATGTGGCTGGCTGGCGGAGGGATCAAGCCGGGCGTCGTCCACGGCGAGACCGACGACTACGGCTACAACGTCGTGCGCGATCCGGTCCACATTCACGACCTCAACGCGACGATCCTGCACTGCCTGGGCTTCGATCACGAGCGGCTGACGTTCCGCTTCCAAGGCCGCGACTACCGCCTGACCGATGTGCATGGCCGCGTCGTGCGCGAAGTGCTGACGTAGACCCTTGGAGTGCGGCGGCTTGACGCCGCCCTCCATTCAAGCAGGTTTGACTTCCGAGTCATCGGAGACTCTTTGAACGGAGGTCGATCGTCATTTCGGAGATTCAAGGACGTTGGCGGGCGTTGCGGTTCTTGAATGGAGGGCGGTGTCGAGCCACCGCACTCCAGGTCACTTCTCTGGATTCGGCCCACCAAGCGTCACGGGGACGTTGACCTTCCGCCCGTCGCGCAGCACCGTGAGGATGACTTGATCGTTGGGATGCTTGGCCTCGACGACGCTCAGGAAATCGTCCTGCGTCTTGACCTCTTCGTCGTCGGCGGCGATTACGATATCGGCCATTCCGTAGTCGATGCGGACGCCTCCGAGAATGCCGGTCTTCTTCGAGACTTTCGGGCCGCGTAATCCCGCCTTGTCCGCCGGCCCGTTGGGTTGCAGTTGAGCGACCAGCAGACCCTTCTCCGTTCGCAACAATCGCAGGCCGATCTCTGGGCGAATCACTTTGCCGTGCCGAATCAATTCCGGCACGACGCGAGCGACAAGGTTCGACGGAATCGCAAAGCCGACTCCCGCGCTCTGTCCCGTCTCGCTGGCGATGGCGGTATTGATGCCGATCAATCGGCCGTGTGTGTCGAGCAGCGGACCACCGGAGTTTCCCGGATTGATCGCCGCGTCGATCTGAATGATCTGTTTGATCGAGCGACTGCGAATCTGCAACGAGCGATCGAGACTGGAAACACTCCCGGTCGTCAGCGTTCGTTCCAGTCCGAACGGATTGCCGATCGCGAAGCATTTCATGCCAACTCGCAATTGGCTGGAGTCTCCCAGCGCGACGGGATACAGGATCTCCGGCGGAGCTTTCACTCGAATCACGGCAATGTCGTTATCGGGGTCCGCGCCGATGAACGACGCTTCGTAGGGCTTACCGTCGTGCAGCGTGACGACCACATCGTTGGCATCCTTGATGACGTGAAAGTTGGTGACGATGTGCCCCAGCTTGTCGAGGATCGAACCCGAACCGGTCCCTTTGGCCGTGACCTCAAACGCCAACAGCGCCGAGTGTGTGCTCTTCGTATTGATATTCACGACGCTCTTGTTGATAGCCTCATAGACGGCGACGCTGACCGCTTCGTCCGGGGCCAGTCCCTCTCGATTAAACACGGCCGGCAAATTCGTCGGCGCGTAGGCACGATTCTCTTCCAACGAAAATGAAGCCCGTGTGACTCGCTCGCCGTTCCGCTCTTGAGCATCCACCGGCTTGAGCACTCTGGCATCCTGCAATGCCAACGCGAAGAACGCTCCGACAAATGCCGACACACCGCAACCGAACCAGAATCGCATAATCGTCTCCGCTGGCAACATTGCCGCCGATCAACGGACATCGAGCGACCGGCATGTTGCGGTGCGAGGTATAGACCCATTTCGTCGGTTGGCTCAAGACGATTCGCGCCCCGTACGAATGCGCGTTCATTTGACCGGTGGAACAGCAAGTTGCTGACAAATCAACCTGGTCAAAAAGAGATGTCGGAGGGTTATCGCGAACGAATAGGATTGTGTGGTGAACAGGCACTGCTTAGAAAGAACACCAAGCTTTAGCGGATACGATTCGTAATGGCTTGAATCGAGGTGCAACGATGACCGCAAAAATTTTCCTTCTCGCAGTGCTCCCGTTGTTGGCGTGGAGTTTTGCATTCTGCGGCGATGAACCGGCACAGCCGAAGAAAATTGCGTCAGATGATCCGTTTGACACAAGCGGCGAGGAGGCGGTGATCGCAGCGGTGGAAAAGGGAGACCTAGCTGCAATCAAGCGACTGCAAAATGTGCTTGATCATCGCGTCATTTCAAATCTGGATAGTCATATTTGGAGAACTGCGAATGCCGACGTCATCGTCTACCTCCGTGAGAAAAAACAGATTGCGGCGTCTGACATGCAGATCGCGGCGTTCCGCGGTGATGCTGACGAGGTTCGGGCGTTGTTGAAGCGTCTGAAGGACGCACCCGACCCTCCAAATTCGTTTGACGCCTACCATCACGGAACGGAGTTTGGCGGTACGTTGATTGATTCCAACACTCCGTTGAGGCTTGCGATTCGGGGGCGACACACGGAAGTAGTTCGCGTCCTGCTTGCGGGCGGTGCCAAAGTCAATGAGTGTGTGGTCGAAGCGAAACGTCATCGCGCGCACAATCAATATCCCTTGTCGGAGGCCATCGACTTGGGAAACGCCGAGATTGTCCAAGTGCTCGTCGATGCAGGGGCGATCCTAGAAGAGGATGGCCTTCTCTACTTCCAGAAGCCTGGGGGAATTGACCTGAAGGCTTTCTTCGAGACGCACCAAAACGCTCCCCGCGAGGATGTCGCGAAACGGTTACGCGAATTGTTCGAAGCCGGACAGATTGCACAAGAGCTTGACCCCACGGCCAATGAAATCTGTGCATTGCAGTTGGCCGTTTACAGCGGCCGTGCCAAGATCGTGTCTATTCTTCTGAAAGCAGGCGCGAATCCGAATGTGCTGATCGGCGGCGCGAGTCGTCCGCTACATGCAGCGGTACGCCAAGGGAATCCGGAGATCGTGCGTCTGCTCATTGAAAAAGGTGCGGACGTGAATGCACTCACATCGGATCGCCGAAGCCCATTGTCCTACGCCATCGGCCTCAGTCACGGCGATGTAGCCGATCTCCTTCGTGCCGCCGGTGCGAAATAGCGGTATCGGATCGACCACTGTCGATTTACTCGGTAGCACTGAAGTGACGCAGCGTGGGTTTTCCTCGCGCGCCGTGAGAGAGACGTTGAGATGCTCTAATAACTTCGGCACCGACAAGCGTTGAATGCGGGACGAGTGGACTGCTTTTCGCGATGTTGCCGCTGAGCCGGGATGCAAACTGCCTCGTGCGTCGCTTAGAATTCTCGCCGTGCCTTGGACCCTCACCCGCAACCATAGACCCTCAACCACACCGCCATGACTGACCGTCGAAATCTGTTCAACAAAATCTGGGATCTGCACACCGTCGGAACGCTGCCGTCTGGAGACACGCAGCTTTTCATTGGGCGGCATCTCATTCACGAAGTGACCAGCCCACAGGCGTTCGAGATGCTTCGTGACCGTAACCTGACGGTGCTGCATCCCGAGCTGACGCTGGCGACCGTCGATCACATCATCCCGACGGACAATCAAGCTCGGCCGTTTCTGGATGTGCTGGCCGAGGAAATGATGTCGGCGATCGAGAAGAACTGCCGCGAGTTCGGCGTCACATTGCTGAACCTCAACGACAAGCGGCAAGGGATTGTCCACGTCGTTGGGCCGGAGCAAGGTCTGACGCTGCCGGGCATCACGCTGGCTTGCGGTGACAGTCACACGAGCACTCACGGAGCATTCGGCTGCATCGCGTTCGGCATCGGCACCAGCCAAGTGGCCAACGTGCTGGCGACGCAGACGCTGGCGATGGCTCGCGCGAAAGTCCGGCGCATCGAAGTCAACGGGACACTCGGCAAAGGGGTCTTCGCGAAGGACGTCACGCTGCACGTCATCCGCAAGCTCGGCGTGCAAGGGGGAGTCGGCTTCGCTTACGAGTACGCGGGCGAAGTCTTCGATCGCATGTCGATGGAAGAGCGGATGACCGTCTGCAACATGAGCATCGAAGGTGGCGCTCGTTGCGGCTACGTGAACCCCGATCAAACGACCGTCGATTATTTGCGAGGTCGCCCGCTCGCACCGCAAGGTGCTGAGTTCGACAAAGCCGCCGCATGGTGGCTGAGTCTCGCGTCTGGACCGGACGCGGAATTCGATGACGTCGTGAAGTACGACGCGGCCGATATCGAGCCGACTGTCACTTGGGGCATCACGCCGGCTCAGTCGCTTGGCGTCAGTGAGCAGATTCCGACCGTCGCCAGTTATCCGGCGACCGAGCACACGCTCATTCGCGAGGCGTTGCAGTTCATGGATCTCAAAGAAGGTCAGCCGATCAAAGGTACGAAGATCGACGTGGCGTTCATCGGCAGTTGCACGAATTCGCGGATCAGCGATCTGCGCGAGGCGGCCGCGGTCGCGAAGGGGCGGCACGTCGCGGCCAATGTGCGGGCACTCGTTGTCCCCGGATCGCAATTGGTCGCCGAGCAAGCTGAGCGCGAAGGACTCGACCGCATCTTTACCGAAGCGGGTTTCGATTGGCGTGCGGCGGGATGCTCGATGTGTCTGGCGATGAATCCCGACAAGCTGCAAGGCCGCGAGATCTGTGCGTCCTCCAGCAACCGCAACTTCAAAGGACGCCAAGGAAGCCCGACCGGTCGCACGTTGTTGATGAGTCCCGCGATGGTCGCCGCTGCTGCCGTGAACGGCTGCGTCAGCGACGTGCGCGAACTCGCATCGGTGTAGCAACCGGCAGCGGCCGGAGACGCGGAAATATCGGAGGTCGCGGGAGCGCTCGCCCTCGCTGACGCTGCGGGTTACATATCTCGGCGAGTGATCTGAATGTTTCCGTGGATTCAGAATGACTTGCGGTCGAGCGAAGGGGTAGTCGCCATGCAGTTCGTGGATGGTGCGAAAGCTTGGACATGTGCGTTCACATGCGGATTGAGCTTGGTGCTTGTCGGATGCAGTCGCGAAAAACCGCCACCGCCACCGCCACCGGTGGTCGCTCCGGCGGCTCGGCCGGCGGCGTTGCCAGCGAAGACGGAACCCGAACCGACTCCCGAAGAAGTCGCCAAGAAGCAAGCGGCGATTGAATCAGAAGCGGCCAAGACGTTGCGCGACTTCGGTGCGGCGGTGCGACTCAACGAAGCGGGCCAAGTTGTTCACGTCACGCTGTTGAATCATCCGCGCTGCAATGACGAAGCGTTGGAGCCGCTCAAATCGTTGAAGAGTGTCGTCGCGATCGACTTGCGCGGAACCAAGATCACCGATGCGGCGCTGCCGATCATCGGCGGCATGACAGCGCTGGAGGAGTTGTATCTCGGCGAGACCGCGATCACGGATGTCGGGCTGGCCAATCTGAAGTCGCTCACCGCTCTGCGAGTCCTCAATCTTGTGCATACGAAAGTGTCGGATGCCGGAGTGACTGAGGTCTGCGGTGCGCTGAAGCAACTCAAAGCGGTGAATCTGTTGAAGACGGACATCACCGACACGGGGATTCGCGGGCTATCGGGACTGTCCGAGTTGGAAGTGCTCGTGCTGCCGCCGGCCGCGACAGACGCTTCGCTCACGGTCGCTGGGGACTTGAAGAAGCTGCGTGTGTTATGGGGCGTCGAATCGCAGATCACGGACGCGGGGCTCGCGAACATCGCTCTGTTGAGCGAGCTGCGCGAACTGGATCTCTCGCAGACGGCGGTCACGATCGACGGCGTGCTGAACTTGGCTCAGCGGCAGAAGGAATTGGCGATCGCGTTTTCAAAAGGGCTTTGGGAGAACGGAGTGCTGACGCTGAACTCGGCGGCGTCGGACGGGGATATGCCGATGCTCGGTCAGCATTCGGAATTGACCGCGGTCAGCTTGCACGCGACGCCGATCACCGACGCGGGGCTGCAACCGCTGCGTGGACTGTTGAAGTTAGAGTCACTCTCGTTGCCTCCGACAGCGACGGATGCGGCGCTGGATCATCTCAATGGTCTGAACGAATTGCAGAACCTGACGCTGGCCGGTGCGTCGATCACCGATGCGGGGCTCACGAAATTGGAGAAGTTGTCGAAGCTGCAATCGCTTAGCCTGATCCGCACGCGTGTCGGCGACAAAGGGATGAGCTCAGTCGGAAAACTCAAGGAGCTGAAATCGCTGTGGCTCGATCAAACCGGAGTCGGCGACGTCGGTCTGCAACCGTTGGTTGCGTTGAAGCAGATGGAATTGCTGAGCCTCCGCGAATCGGCCGTCACCGACGAAGGGTTGCCGTCGTTGAGTTCGCTGTCGAATCTCAAACGGCTGTCGTTGGCGTGGACGCGAGTCGGCGGTGAATCACTCGATCCGTTCAAAGAACTGAAGCAGCTCGAACAATTGGATTTGATCGGCACGCAGGTCAGCGCGGCTCAGGCGGCCGAGTTGAAGCAGGCTCTGCCGAAGTGCGAGATCACGTATCCGACGGACCCGCTGCTGATCGCGCTCGCGGAGGCTCGCGGCGATATGCAGGCCGCGCTCAACGTCGTTGGGCAGGTGAAGCTCGATGACAAGCAAAAGGTGCAAGCGATCAACATCAAGCATCCGCAGTTCGAAGACGCGGGGCTCGAACGGGTCGCGACGTTGAAGACGCTGCAAAAGCTCAGCTTGATGGGAACGAAAGTCACCGATTCCGGACTGAAGCATCTACAAGGCTTGCCCGACTTACAGGAGCTTTGGCTGGACGGCACAACGATCAGCGACGCGGGTTTGGACGAACTGTTCACGCTCAAGAAGTTGAAGACGCTGTACGTGCGCGGAACGCGCGTGACGACGGCCGGAGCATTGCGAGTCTCGGCCGCGTTGCCGAATGTCGATGTCGCGTTCACGCAAGGAACACGCGACGCAAATGGAGTGACGTTGCTGTCGGGCGTGCAGGACGGCGACTTGGCCGCGCTCAGCGAAGTGCCGCGACTGCTCGTGCTGCGAGTCTACGATGCACCGCTGAGCGACGCGGGGTTGGCTCACATCGCCGCGCTGTCGGACTTGCAGCACCTGACGATCAACGGCGGCAAGTTCACGGTTGAAGGAGTGAAGTCGCTCGCCGGGTTGAAGAAGCTCGTGATGCTCGACCTGAATCGTTCGCCGGTGGGTGACGATGGAGCAAAACGCATCGCCGAGATGTCGCAGTTGCAGGAACTGTATCTCGCACAGTCGAACGTCACGAACGACGGAGTGTCGTCTCTCAAATCGCTGTCGAGTTTGAAGGTGCTCGGTTTGTCGAACACGAAGGCGACGGGGAATTCGATCATGAATCTCGTCGGGTTGAAGAATCTCACCGTGCTCAATTTGTCGAACACGGTGCTGACCGACGGTCAATTGGCGAAGATCGCTCCGCAGATGAGACAACTCCGGCGACTGGGACTGCGCGGCACGCAGATCACTGGTCCGGGCTTGAAGTGGTTGAAGGACCTCACGCAATTGGAAGTGCTCTGGCTCGAGAACACCTCGGTCAACGGAGCGGGATTGGTGAATCTCAAACCGCTGACGAATCTCACGGAGTTGGACCTCAGCGACTGCAAGCAAGTCGGTAATGGGTTGGAGCATCTGCTGAGTTTGAAGAAGCTCAAGAAGCTGCGACTCAACGGAGTCCACTTGCCGCAAAAAGATCTCGATCGTCTGCACGAGACGTTGGAAGGTTGCGAGATCGTGTACTCAGCCGACCCACTCGTGAAGGCATTGGCCGAGCAGCAGAATGATCTCACCAAGGCGTTGCCAGTCTTTGCGGCGGTCGAGACGAATGACAAAGGAGAGATCGTCTCCGTCAACTTCGAGCAGACCGAAATTACAAACGCCGGATTGGAAACGCTGAAGACTCTCAAGACCGTGCGCAAACTCGATTTGTCCCGCTGCAATGTGACAGACGCCGGGATCGAGCATCTCGCGGGACTCACGAACCTCGAATCGCTGAACCTCAACAGCACGGCGATTAGCGACAAGGCTCTCGCGGCGCTCACCGGAATGACGAATCTTCAATCGCTGTACCTCGACGACACGCCGATCGGCGATCACGGCTTGGAACAACTCAAGAAGTTGTCGAAGCTGCAACGGCTCGGATTGAGCGGCACGAAGATCACCGATGCCGGACTGTTGTTGCTGGTGAATTGGAAAGACCTGCGAGTTCTCGACCTCGCCAAGACGTCGGTCACGAACAGCGGGATGCTCGATCTGAAAGCTCTGCCGCAATTGCGAAGTCTGTCACTCAGGGAAACTCTGGTTGGCGATGCCGGGCTGGAACATGTCGCCGCGCTGTCCCATCTGGAAACGCTTTGGGTCGAACAAACCAAAGTTACCAAAGACGGCGCGATCAAGCTGCAAGTCGCACTGCCGAAGTGCAAGATCTACGGGCCGTAATTGACTGGCCCATGTAGGGTGGTGTCGAGTCATC